>JAEUKL010000105.1 GCA_016793005.1 Rhodospirillaceae bacterium
CGTCAGCGTGCCGACGTTGATGGTCCCCAGCGCGTTGAACTGGCTTGTGGTTAAGATGCCGATCTGCGTCGAACTAAAACCGGTCACTTGCGTGGTCGACAATGCCGCCAGCGCCGTGGTGGCCAGCGACTTCAATTGCGACGTGTTCAGGCTGGTCAGCTGGGTGGTAGTCAACCCGCCGATCTGCTGCGTCGTAATGGCCGACAGGGCTGTGGTGCTAATGCCCTTGATCTGGGTGGTGCTCAACACCCCCAGCTGAAGCGTGCTTAAGGCCTGGAACTGTGTGGAGGTGAGATACCCCAGTTCAGTCGCTTCGAACGCTGCCATCTGCGCGGTCGAAAACGCCGCGATCTGAGACAGGGTGAGCGCCTGAATGAATGTAGACGATAACGCCATAACGCAACTCTCCTTCTAGAGTCGTGCGAAGAATCGTGGCGTCACTAAAAAGGGAAAAGAGAGACGCGCGCAACAGTTGTATTTGGCGCGTTCGCCTGAGGAGGCGATTTTCATGCTCTTAATCTCTATTCTAGAGACACTCGATCAGCACAAATTCATGCGGAGGCTATTCTACCCCCACAATTAGCTTCATATGACTACCCTATCCCTAGTTGTCAGGCAAGCCATTGATAGATTGACGCAATAGCGCACGATGCCATGGAATTCAGGCATAAAGTTATTTAAAACAACGGTTTAGATATTCTTATCCCGACGATTAAAATTGACGCAGGCACGGCACGACTGCGGCTGGCCGCTAATCTAACGGCCTTGTGACTGCGTAGATTGTCCATGACCAGTCCCGTTATTGTTTGGTTTCGCCAAGACTTACGCTTGAGTGACAACCCGGCCCTGACAGCCGCCATCGCCACCGGCCGCCCCGTCGTTTTGCTGTACATCTTAGACACTAGCACCCCCTGGCCCTTGGGCGGGGCCTCACGCTGGTGGCTGCACGGATCGCTAGCGGCCTTGGGGACCGGATGCGCCAAGGCCAACGCAACGCTGACCTTGCGGCGCGGAGACGCAGCCAAGGTTCTGCGTGACGTCATCATGGAAAGCAGCGCCCGTGAGGTGTTCTGGAACCGTTGTTATGAACCCGCCGCCATTGCACGCGATACCGCCATCAAGGCCAAATTGAAAGCGGACGGCATTGAGGTGCAAAGCTTCAACAGCGCACTGCTGTTTGAACCCTGGGAGTTGAAAACACAAAGCGGCACACCATTCAAAGTGTTCACGCCCTTTCATAAAGCCGCATTGAACGCTCCGCCGCCGCGCAAGCCCCTGGCCACGCCCAAGAAAATCGCAAGCCTAGAGAGACTTGCCAGCGATAACCTGGCCGATTGGGGCTTGCTGCCCACGAAACCAGATTGGGCCGGCGGCTTTCGCAAAACCTGGCACCCAGGTGAATCGGGCGCCAAAACGCGCCTGGTGGATTTCTTGGACGAACGCGTCAATCATTACGCCAAGGGGCGTGATGTGCCGGCCGAGGAACTGACATCGCGCTTGTCGCCGCACCTGCATTTCGGCGAGATCAGTCCGCATCAGGTTTGGTCTGCCGCGCTGAGCCAAGAGCAAAACAACGGCACTGCGACGTTTTTGAAGGAACTGGTGTGGCGCGAGTTTGCGCATCACCTGCTGTATCACTTCCCCTCGCTGCCCGATGCCCCGCTGCGGCTTGAGTTTGCGGCCTTTCCCTGGAAGTCGGACGCCAAGGTGCTGAAAGCATGGCAGCGCGGACAAACCGGCTACCCCATCGTCGATGCGGGGTTGCGGGAATTATGGGCGACAGGGTGGATGCACAACCGTGTGCGCATGATTGTCGCCTCGGTGCTGGTGAAACACCTGCTACAGCCCTGGCAAGCAGGGGCCGCGTGGTTTTGGGACACATTGGTTGATGCGGACCTCGCCAACAACGCGGCAAGCTGGCAATGGGTGGCGGGCTGCGGCACCGATGCGGCCCCCTATTTCCGCGTGTTCAACCCGGTCCTGCAAGGCGAGAAGTTTGACGGCAACGGTGCATACGTGCGCCGCTGGGTGCCCGAGATCGGGACATTGCCGGACAAGTGGCTGCATAAGCCGTGGGAGGCCCCAGACAGCGTGCTGGACGATGCCGGCATCAAGCTGGGCCGCACATACCCCAAGCCCGTGATTGCCCTTGATGCAGGGCGCGCACGGGCTTTGGCAGCCTTCAAACAACTCAAGTCGGGTTAAAACGCCCGAAGCTAGGCCGGCTGATCCATCGACGCGGTTTCCATCGACTTCGACAAGATCATGTAGAGCTTGCCCATGTCTGAAGTCGAGAATGTGGTGGTCAGCACTTCCGAGCGATCAGTTGCACGCGCGTGTTTCACCAGCGCTGAGTATTCACGCAAGTACTTGATCACATAGGCGCGGAATTTCTCGTCCGTCTGATACTTCTTCTGGATCGCTTCAAACTTCTGACGGCTCAAGGTCTTGGTGATGTGACGCAGGAACACGCCCTGGTCGCCCTTGTGATAGCGCTTCCACAACTCCTCTTCGACCGACGGCTGGAAGATCCGCGAAATATCCACGGCCAGCGAATGCAACTGCTCGATCACGTAGCCGGTATTTTCCAGGAACTTCGAGGTATTGGACTTGTCGGCCGCTTCATCCAACTGCTTGGCGGTTTCCACCGCCTTGCTAGAGGTCGTCAGCAGGTTATCAACCTGACGGGCAAACATCTGGCCCGCCTTGCCGGTTTGTTCGGTGATGCCGTTCGAGGCTTCTACCAGGCTTTCGGCATGCTTACGCAGTGTCTTGAGCACGACTTCCACACGGGCCACGGCTTCGTCTGCCGACTTGCCCAGGCTTTGGAGTTGCACACGGAAGGCTTCGCCTGTGCCACGCACGCCGCCGGCAATTTTCTCGGACGTGTCGCCGAATTCGCCCAGCGACTGACGCATCTTGTCGGACGCCACACTAACCTGGGCTGCGCCGCGGTTGGTGGAATCTTCGAAGTCGAGCATGAGTTTTTGCAGAGAGTCGCGGAACCCGTTCAGGCGCACTTGCGCATCGTCGGTGGCCGTACCCAGGTTTTCCGAACGCTGACGCAAGCCCTCGCCCACCATCGCCATGGTTTCCGTGGCATGGGCCGCGGCCTTATCGATTGAGGTGACCTGCTGCAGGAAGGTTTCCGAGGCTTCCTTCACGCGCGTTGCCGCAGCATCCGAAGCGCCACGCATGGCGTCCTTCGACTGGTCAAGCGTATCGAGCACGCCTTGCATATCCTTGGTGACGGCCTGTGCGACCGTCGACAGCGACGACACTTCGCCACCGATCTCGCGGCTCATGTCTTTGGTTTTTGTAACGGCGTGGCTGACAGTATCGGTTACACGGGCCGAGGTGACTTCCAGGGACTCGCGGATCGATTCCAGTTCCTTCGTCACGCGTGCCGACAACTGCATCAGCTCCGACGAATTCTGACTGAGGATATCCGACATCGAACGGACGTGCGCCAGCACCTGATCCGACGTCGAACTCATCTGTCGGGCCTGTTGTGACAACGCCGTCTCGCTGAGCTTCACGTGAGTGGTCAAGGTATTGGCCGCCATTTCCAGTTCGTCGTTCTGACGGCGCAGGCTATCGCGGATATTGTCGGCCTGCGCGGCCGCACGGCCGGCAGAGTTGGCCAGTTGGTCAGCATGTTCACGCACGCGCGCGCCCACGGTGTCGATTTTCTGGATCACCGTATCAGACGCCTGGCCCATGGCATCGGCGCGGCTAATGGCGATGTTCGTGGCTTTTTCCAAGTCCTGCGTCGCGCGGTCGAACTTTTCCGTGACCACTTTCGAACGCAGCGCAAATTCGTCGGCCGAGGCAGCCAAGCGGTTCTCGACACGGCTGGCGGCTTCCGCAACGCCGTCGGTCTGCTTCTTCAGCATCGACTCAACCACGCGCAGCTTGTTCACCGCACCGTCCGAGGCGGCATTCAGTTCTTTCGACTGAATGGCCAAGGCTTCTTCGACGATCTTCACGCGGCTGAGCACGCGCTCCATAACCTGATCAAGCGCCGAGGTCTGCTGACCCAAGCGCGTGTTGACCTTGGTGGATTGATCTTCAATGCGCTGACCGGCGGCGGCCAGCTCGTTCTTCTGCTTGTCGAACAACGTTTCCAGCGACGAGGCCTTGCCAACTAACGTATCGGAGATTTCGGCCACAGTGGCAGCCGCGCGGCGCGCGGCATCTTCCACGCGCTCGGCGTTGGCGGTCACCGCTTTAGACATATCATCAGCATAGGTCTTGGCGGTTTCGCCCGCTTTCGAAAGGCCCTTCTCTTGGTCGGCCATTTGCTGCGCGATGGCGGCACTCATGCCGCGGGCGCGCTCGGTGGCGGCGCTGAGGTTGTTGACATGCGTCAACAGTGACTGGCCCATCGCATTCACATCAGCCAGCGTCTTGGAGCTGGATGTGCGGATGAATTCCTGCTGACGGCGCAGAGCGTCTTCGATTTTCAGGTTCACATCCGATGACGTGTCGATCATCGTTTTGAGCTTATCGACCTGTTCGGCCACGGCCGCGGCCGCGTTCGATACGCCGGCTTCAAGAATCCCGGTCGAAGTCGCCAGCTTTTCCGTATCGCGCACGAATGAGGCCTGCAGTTTTTGAATCTGACGCGCGGCATTGTCGCTGGCGTCGGTCAGGAACTGGGCTTGCGCCTTCAAGGCGTCGGTAATTTCCGCAACGCGGGTTGTCGCGTGTTCAGACGGATACGTCAGCTGCGCCAGATGCAGGCGTAAGGCTTCGCCTTCGCGGGCCAGTTGGCGGCCGCGATCCAGATACGCAATCAGCAGCCACATGAACGCCAGCGGCATGACCAGCATGCCGATGAAGCCGCCGAATTGATCGGGCAGCAGCATGAACAGTTCGCGCCAGCTGATGGTGAACGTGATGTAGCCTGCAAAGATCAGAACCCACACACCCGAGATCGCGGCAGCGGCGATAATCAGCGGGTGGGATTCACGCCATGAAAACGCGGGCAGGGCCGATGCGACAGTGGGCTGTGCATACTGTGTAGTGGCAGGCAGCGTGCCGTCATCGTTGCGTGTCTGCGGCCATGTCGGAGCGGATGCTCCGAACGGCGGCTTTTTGATCCGCGCAGCAGCGTTGGACTTGAGTTGAACCTTGGGCGCGTCCGTTTCCGGTGCGCGGCCATGGTTATCGGTCTCCTCAGCCATGACAGACTCGCTCTTCCACTATACCCCATGGCGTTATGCCAAAAGGTTTCGGCACGCGGGGTCGTTGTAGACTGACCCTTCTGCGGCAGTGTGGAGAGTAAGGAGCAGTCGTTAAAAAAGCGTTCCGGCACGCTGAAGACGCGACACCTTGCGCGCGCTGAAGACGCGACAGCTTAAGAAAAGGTGAACTTAAGAACCCAAGGTTTAGGGGCTGGGGGTTGTCGCCGCTTGCGGCGCAGGCACCCGCATGGTCTGAGGTTCTTTGGTCTTTTGACCACGACCGCCCAAATTGTCGTTCAATTGCCGGATACACTGGCTGCCGGTGTTCACAAATAAGAACGGCAGCAACCCGTGCAGCATGCATGCCAAACCTGCGCCAACCATACGCACGCCAACACCAAACGCAAAACCGGCGTGCTGGCCGTAGCTCTCGCCGACTGAGGCGGGATGATCTTGAAAAAGTCGCCGTAACATGACGTCGTCACTCCTGGAGACAGGCCGCGCAAGGCGCAACCCGCTATTTTCCTTTGGCTCCAATGGTAAACGTCTTATCAAGAAGATGTTTGCAATCTGGCGTTCAAGATGCTGTAGTATGAGAATAAATTATCGTTGTAATAGGGTTGCTTAGAAATGACTGCTCTAGATGATAAAGACCG
>JAEUKL010000140.1 GCA_016793005.1 Rhodospirillaceae bacterium
GTTTATGACTCGGGTAACAACACCGATTTCATTTTTGCCATGCGCGCGGATGAACGCGAGGGCAAGATCGTCAGCCCGCGCATTTTCGCAGGCGGCGGCACGGTAAGTGTGCCGGGTGGTTATGCGGCCGGTCCCTCGGCCATCAAGGTCGGAAATTGGGATGACGCCAAAAAAGCGCTGGACGAACGCTTTGCCCGCAAGCCCGATCTGTTGAAACTGATTTTGGATCGTCAGGGTATCTTCTTCAACAAAGCCGTGCCGACGTTCTCGGACGATAAATTCAAGCAGGTTGTTGATTACGCTCACGCCCACGGTGTGCGGGCGACAGTGCATATTTCAGCTGAGTGGGATGCGGAGACGGCGGTGCAGTCCGGCGTCGATGCCTTGGCGCACCCGGTTGTGCGCGCGTTGGCGAATGATGCGTTCATTAAAATGCTGGCTGATAAGAAAATCCCGATTTCGACCACTATTGCGGTGTTCAACAACATCGCGCGCGTGGCCGATGATCCGGCCATGTTCGATGATCCGCTAATGGCGGCCGTCATCGAACCCGAAGAGCGTGAACGTGGTAAAACCAGCGAACGCCAACGCTACATCTCGTCGGGTATGTCGCCAATGTTCAAGCTGATGATGCCTTATACGATGGACAATATTAAACGCCTGTACAAAGCGGGTGCGGTACTGGCCTTGGGGACCGACCGGGCATTTGGCCCGGCTGTCCATCAGGAGCTTGAATATTTGGTCCAGGCGGGGGTTCCGCCCTTCGACTGCATTAAAATTGCCACATTGAATGCGGCAATCTATCTGGCCAAAGAGAATGAGATGGGCTCGGTCGAGGTGGGAAAGCTGGCTGACCTGTTGCTGCTGGATGCCGATCCGTCGCAAGATGTGCGAAACTTCCGTGCGATTAATACGGTCATCAAAGACGGCAGACGCATTGACCGCACGAAGCTAGACCTGCCCATAAACCACAAGAACAAGAGCTGATGTTCGTTCGTTCCCTTTGCCTTGCTTTAACTGTTGTCATTGCGCTACCGGCGTTTGCCGCTGATGATGTGCTGCGCATCGGCATGGGCTTCTTATCGTTCCGGCGCGGCGATCCGTACCAGGGGATCACGCTGCCGTCGGTCATGGCCCACCAAGCCATCTACGACACGCTGACCTCAATCGGCGAGAAAGGCGTGGTCGAACCGGCCCTGGCGGTTGCGTGGAAAGCGGAAACCCCGACGACCTGGGTGTTTACGCTGCGCGAGCGCGTCACGTTCTCGAACGGCGAACCCTTTAATGCTGATGCGCTGGTGGTTTCTGCTGCACACATGGCGACGCAAAAGGGCCGTAGTGAAACCATCGGCAGCGCCCTTTATCAGGTGGAGCGGGCCGAGCGGATCGATGATCTGACGGTGCGCATTCACCTGAACGAAGCCGATGCGTTGTTCCCGCTGCATGCGGCGGCGTGGCGCGTGCCGGCCCCCAATGCCTTCACCAATCTTGGCAGCGATGGATTCCGCGACAACCCCATCGGTACCGGGCCGTTTGTGGTGAAGTCGTGGACCGAAGGCCGCGTCATCATGACGGCCAACCCGAATTCCTGGCGCGCCCCGAAAGTGAGCGGCTTGGAAATTCGCGAAATTCCGGAAGAAAGCTCGCGCCTGCTAGCGCTTGTCTCGGGTGCGGTTGATTATGTGATGGGGCTGTCGCTGGAGCACGAAAGCGCCTTGCGCGACGTGGGCGCGAAACTTGTTCGCCGCCTTACGCCAACAGTGTCGTTCGTGGCCGTGAATACCGAGACCATGCCCAACTCGCCATTGAAAGACCCGCGGGTGCGCTTGGCGCTCAATCTCGCGGTTGATCGACAGGCCATCATTGACCAGGTGCTGGATGGGTCAACCGATCCGGCGGCGCAGCTTACGTTTCCCGGCGCTTTCGGCTACGACCCGAGTTTAGCGCCTTATCCCTTCGACCCCGCCAAGGCGCGCGAACTGTTGGCGGCGGCGGGCTACAAGGATGGTTTATCGCTGCAAGTGGGTGTAGCGGTGGGCACGCGGGCTAGTGACACGTTGTACTATCAGCAGATCGCCGCCGACCTGCAAAAAGTGGGTGTGACGCTGGAGTTGCTTTCGCGCCCACAGCAAACTCAAATGCAGGATGTGTTCTTCGGCAAGCTGAACGTCGACATGTTCACGATGTTCGCGCGCGGCTTCGATGCTTTGCAGGATTACCGTCACCGTACCTGCGGTGGCCTCACTCAAGGCCGGGCGGCGTTTCATTGCGATCCAAAGGTTGTGCCGGCCTTGAAAGCGGCACTGGCGGAAAACAACGCGGCTAAGCGCGAGGTGTTGTACCGCCAAGTTGCAAAGCTTGAGCGCGAGAATCCGCCCGGCATCATGCTGTGGCAGGGTGTGGAATTCGACGGCCTTGCGCGCGGCATCACCGGCTATGCGCCGGTGTTTGAAGATCTGCGCCTGCAGTTGATTGAAAAAAAGCAGAAATAAAAACGGCGACGCATTGCTGCGCCGCCGTTTACAAAATTCTGGCCCTTTTATCTAGTCGACTAGTTCGCAGGTGATCATCTTGTCGTCACCCAGCTTGTCGGTGATTTTGATTTTCACGCCCAGTTGTTCCGCATAGCCGTACAGGCGCGGCTTCAGCCAGATATCGTGAATGTCCTGCTCGGTCATGTCGAACTGGCCGATGCGCACGCCCATCTCCAACACCAAACCGAAGGGGCTTTTCCAAACGCGTTTGCCGTTTTCCGAATGGTACGTGGCGACCATTTGGTAGAAGCAGCTAGTGCGCTCGAACATGGCGATCATCGCCAGTTCCTTGTTGCCGGTCTGCTCGATGCTTTTGCGCACGCGGCTCAGCATGGGGCTCATGGTTTTTTGATCGTCCTCGATCATCTCTTTCAGGAGATTATGGCGCTTGGCGAACTGGATGTGCGACAGGTGCGATTTCACCACGGCGTCGTTGAATTCATGCACGTACGGCATGGTGTCCATGAACGTCTTCAGCAGCACGCCCACGGCTTCGCCGAATTCCTTTTCGCGGCCCTCGATGCCTGATTTCATCGCGAGCGTCGGGTTGGGGCGGCCATTGCCGGCCAGTTGCACGCCTGAGGGCGGACCACCCGCGCCGACAACCGGCGGCGGGCCTTTGGCCTTGTCGGGCGCCTCGAAAACGGCTTTGGACGTCAAATCTGTGGACATGTGAACCTCCCCGTAAGAATGCGTCTCTTTACAGTGCCCCCGAGGATACGTGAGGCTTGGCGGTAAGTCCTGTGTCCATCGCAGGGCCTTGTGGTGTGCGCCCATACAGAGGATAACCCGCCGGACTGGGACCGTTTTAAGGTGTATCTGGCCCGCGGATGGCGCGCCCTGAACCCGCCAAACCCAAGGGCAAAAAGGGCAAAATGGCTTATTATAAAGCCACTTGCGTGATGCGGAGGGACAGTCCAAAACCGTTGGCGCCCAGCCGTCCCAAGCTGTGGTCTGTAGGCATTTAGAATGATGTTTGATCTCGAAAAAGTCCGTGACGGCATCCACAGCGATTTACACACGTGGCTGGAGTTCAATCGGTCTACGGCGTTTGAGTCGGCGGATCATCTGGCCCTGGTGGCCCCGTTTCCGCCGTATGACCGGATGCTGATCACAACGGGCTTAAGCGAGCCCCGGGATTTTGCCTCTCACGGCTACGACATCCTTAAAGCGCTGAGTGCTGCTTCTCCGCAGCCGCTCGCGTCGTTCCATGATGTCCTTGATTTTGGTGTGGGCGCAGGGCGCCTGGCCCGGATGTTTAAGGGCTTCCGGGGCCGTTACACGGGTATTGATGTCGATGGGCGCAACGTCGCATGGGTCGCAAGCGCTCTGAATTATGTAAAGGCTATTCACACCAAGCCGCGTAAGTCCCTGCCGTTTGCAGACGGGCAGTTCGATCTTGTGATCTCGGTGTCGGTGTTCTCGCATATGAGCGAGAAGGATCACCTTTTTTATCTGAACGAAATGGCCCGGATCGCCAAGCCCGGTGCCGTCATCATGCTGACCACGCACGGTGAGCGCGCGTTGCATCGCGCCCAAACCGAACCTGCGGTTTTCAAAATGCTGCAAGTTTCCGAAGGCGCAGTAAAAAAAGCACACACGGAACTCTCGCAAGGCGGCTTCAGGTTTATTCGCCAGTGGCGCGGACATTTGAACAGCCTGTTCTACGCCTATGGCATCACCTTCATTTCGTCGGCGTATATCCATCGTGTCTGGGCCAAGTTTTTTGATGTGCTCGACATTTGTTCAGGCGCCATCCACGACTTCCAAGATGTTGTTGTGCTGAGAAAGCGCGCGTAGCGCTCGTTTCGATGCCCGAGATTTCGATCAAAAAGACTAATAGAGACTAAAGTGAATAAAGTGCCGCAAACTTCGACCTCTACCGTATCGCATGTCACTTGCCCCGTTTGTGGCGATGGCGCTGGTTTGCATCCGCTGTGTAAGGTTGATGGCTTTGATGTTTTGGCGTGCAAAACCTGCGGCGCGGAACACGCGCAGCCTATGCCCAGCGAGACTGAGCTTAAGGCTTATTATGATCGGCCCGCGTGGTTCGAGGGCGGTGAGCGCGGCGGCTACAAGAACTACGATGAGCAGACCGATTGGTCACTCAGCTACGTCACTGCAATCATCGAGAGCTTCAAGGCCACCGAAGGGTTGTCGGTTCTGGATGTAGGCTGCGGTTATGGCAGCCACCTTGCCTTGGCCGCCGCACGCGGCTGGAAATGCTTCGGCGTGGAAGTGTCGGACCATGCGCGTAAAGTCGCGCAGGAGCGCTTGGGCGGCGGAGCTTATATCGTTGAGGCTGTTGACGACCTGATCCCGCACGAGTTTGACCTCGTACTGATCCTCGATACGCTTGAGCACCTGCCGTCACCCTACAAGCTGCTTTATAGCTTGTTCTCCATCGGCGCGATTACCGCCAAAACGCGCGTGGTGATTGCCACACCCAACGCCGGGTCCGCAGATGCGCGCGCAAAACCTGCCGAGTGGCCGTACCGCCACCCGCCATCGCATTTGATCTTCTATACGGCCGAGGCCTTGCAGTATTTATTGCAGCGCTTGCACTTCGCCAACATTACGGTGCAGGGCTTTGCGCCCAATGACAAAGCCAAAGGCGCTGACGACTTGGCGAACCACGCGGGCCTTTTGGTCACTGCAAGTGGCAGCGATTTCACCGAATTCATGCGCGAACGCTATGTGCCCGGCACTTGGTCGAAGATCGCCGAGTACGAGCATATTCCGCGCTACAACATGGCGTTGGATCTGGTGGCCGGAAAGCAGGTGCTGGATTTCGGCTGTGGGACAGGGTACGGCGCGGCCATGATGGCCACGCGCGCAGCGTCCGTCACGGGGCTGGACATTGATGCTGCGGCCATCACATGGGCCACACGCACCCATCGCAACCCGGCGCTGACGTTCATCCGGCGTGATGACCTGGGGGCGTCGCTGCCTGAAAAATCCTTCGACGTTGTGACGTGTTTTGAAATGATCGAGCACGTGGACCACGCCACGCAGAAGGCCGTGATTGCCAGTTTTGCGCGCCTGGTGAAGGACAACGGCGTGCTGTTGATCTCGACGCCAAACCCCGAGACCACCAAGAAGTACGGCGAGAACCCGTATCACATTCGTGAAATGAACGAGCCCGAGTTGCGCGATCTGTTGGGGCCGCATTTCCCGACGATCCAGGTTTTGCGCCAGTATGTGCGTACCGGCGTGACATTGGATCAGGCGGGTGACGCGCACACATTGAAGGTGGCGTTTTCGACGGGGGATTTGTCGGCGTCGGCGAACGAACCCTTGGCGTTCATCGGCGTGTGCTCGCGGAGTGCCAAACTGCCCCAGGTTCCGTCCCAGGTCATTTTTGATGGCGAGATCGATTACATCTCTGCCTACATGCGCCACCAGAATGATCTGAACAAAGCGCGCCTTGATGCGTATTTAAAATCCGAACTGGCGTACGGCTTCCAGAAACAGACGGCGGGGATCACGCAGGAGCGGGACCATAATCGCAAAGCCCTTCAAGCCGCCCTGCACGAAAAAAACCTTTTGATCACCGCAGAGATCGAGGCGGCGCGGCAGCGCGAGGTGGCGCGGCACGAGAAAAACGTTGCGGATAAGGAGCGTGTTGAAGCCCAGCACGTGCGTGACGTAGCATTGCACGAGAAGAATCTCGCCGTCATGGCTCGTGACGAGGCGCTGCATGCCCGTAATCTCGCAACGATGGATAGGGACGCTGCCGTTCACGAGCGCGAAGTTGCCAAGCACGAGCGTAATCTCGCCGAAATCGAACGCACTAACGCAATCTCGCAGCGCGATGTCGCTCATCACGAGCGTAATTTGGCGCAGCAGGAACGCGATACGGCGATACATGAGCGCAACAGCGTCGTAGCCGAGATCAGCCATGTGCGCGAGGCTTATCACCATCTGTGGCTGGCGCAGAACAACCTGATCACCCAGCGCGACGCTGAACTGGCCAGCCCACGGTTCCTGTTCCTGCGCTTCCTGATGGCGGCCAAGGCGCGCCTGAAGGCAAAACTGCAGAATCTGCTGCCGCGGCCTGAGGGTATCGACTTCCAGCCGCAAGACGATGAAACACGCTACGGTATCGACATGCTGATGCAGCGCCTACCGGCACAGGCTGCGTCGGCAGAGCCTTTGCTGTGCTCGCTGCTCATTCCGACTAAAGACGGCGGTGAATTGTTCAAGCGTGTCGTTGCAGGCTTGCAGCGTCAAACCATCTGGTCTCAAGTCGAATTCATCATCATTGATTCCGGCTCAACCGACGATACGGTTGCGGTGGCTGCCGCCGCAGGGGCCAAGGTTATTTCCATCCCGCCGTCAGAATTCAATCATGGCGCCACGCGTGATCGCGCAATTGCCGAGGCGCGGTGTGAGCGCATCGTACTGACGGTGCAAGACGCGACCCCGGCCCATGACGCGGTGCTTGAAAAGCTGGTGGCAACGCTGGACGACGCGGCCGTGGCCGGCGCTTACGCCAAGCAAATCCCGCAGGCCGATGCCGATTACATCACGAAACGCAATCTCAACTCATGGCTGACTGGGCGCTCCATGCGCGAAGTGCGCAGCCTGGCGTCGCCCGTGCATTACGATGCGTTCTCGGCCATGGATAAGTACCTGTTCTGTAACTTCGACAACGTGTGTTCGATCATTCGTAAAAGTGTGTGGGAACAGGAAAGGTTCGGGCGTATCAATTTCGGGGAAGATATCGACTGGGCCGAGCGCGTTCTGAAGGCGGGCCACAAGATCGTCTATGAACCCGAAGCCGCAGTTGTGCATTCGCACGACCGGCCACTCGCCTATGAGTACAAACGCACCTACGTGTGTCATCGCAAGCTCTATGGCCAGTTCAGCCTGCATTTGGTGCAAGCACGTCGCCAAATCCCGCGCGCATGGCTTTTCGCCACCATGAACGACATGCGGTTTGTTATGCGGGTCAAGGGCCCGTGGCGCGAGAAATTAAGACTGCTCTGCAAAATCCCAGTCCTCAACGCCATGCAGGTGGTCGGGCAATACCGTGGTGCGCGCGATGAAAAGCGCGGCCGCGAGAACAAGGTAAAGGGCGTTTAGGCCTTGAAAATTCTTCTTACTGTTCACCAATTTTTCCCCGAGTACTTCTCGGGGACCGAAGTGCTGACCTATAGCGTGGCTAAGGAACTTAAAGCGCGCGGGCATGAAGTGTTCGTGTTTACCGGCTTTCCGGCGCGCACGCACATGCCTGAAGACGAGCGCTTTGATGAATACGATCTCGAAGGCATCCGTGTATTTCGGTTTCACCATGCCTACATTCCCATGGGCGGGCAATCGGCTGTTACCGAGGTGGAATACGACAATCACTTGACCGCACGCTATTTCACGCGCTTCTTGCGCGACGTGAAACCTGATGTGGTGCACTTCTTCCATCTTAGCCGCCTGGGTGTTGGCCTGATTGATGCGGCCGTGAATGCTGGCGTTCCGGCGTATTCCACGCCGACAGACTTCTGGTCGGTGTGCCCGACAAGTCAGCTTTTGTTGCGTGATGGCCGTGTGTGCCCGGGGCCTTCGCCATTTGGCGGAAATTGCGTGAAGCATGTGGCGGAACTGACGCGCGGGGCCGCGGTGCGACGCGTGAGCCCGTTCATTCCGACGTTCGCGGTTGATGCTGTTGCAGGCCTAACCGCAAAGGGCGTGTTGCCGTCGTATCCCATGAGTGCCGAAGTGGCGGCCATGGCGCGCCGTCGCCCGTTTAATGTGGCGCGGTTGAATTGGCTGAGCGGCATTGTCTCGCCGACAAAACTGATGACCGACGTGCTGACGCGCAATGGCGTGAACCGCGACCTCATTGTTGAATCAGCCTACGGTATCGACATTGCTGCGGGCGAGGTCGAGATCACGCGGCGCGATATGTCGCGTCCACTGACTGTCGGCTTTATTGGTACGTTAGCCCAGCATAAGGGCTGCCATGTGCTGATCGAGGCGTTTCGAAAACTCGACGCTGGGCAGGCGCGCTTGAAAATCTACGGTAATCCTTCGGATTTCCCGGACTACTACGCGCGCCTGAAGCAGTTGGCGGGCGATGCGCCCAACATTGAGTTCTGCGGTACGTTCCCCAACGCTCAAGTGGCCAATGTGCTGAAAGGTATTGATACGCTGGTAGTGCCGTCGCTGTGGTACGAGAACACGCCGTTGGTGGTGTACTCGGCCTTGGCCGCCAAACGCCCGGTGGTGGTCTCGAACTTCTCGGGGCTTGTGGAAGTCGTCAAAGACGGCTGGAACGGCCTTGTGTTCGAGCCCGGCGATGTGGCGGGGCTGGCCAAGCAGTTAAAGCGTTTCCTGGACGATGCCCCGCTGCTTGAAAAGTTGAGCGCCAACTGCAAACGACCCAAGTCGTCGGTTGAATACGTTGATGAACTGCTGGCACTTTATGCGCACCCCAAAAAACAAGGCAGCGTGCCTCACGCCCGCGCGTTCGAGGCGCTTGAAGATGCGCGTGGGCTTGGTTTCATTACCGGCTGGGCTGTTGTGGGTAAATCCGCACCCGTATCGGTTCAGGCATTGCTGAACGGTGC
>JAEUKL010000145.1 GCA_016793005.1 Rhodospirillaceae bacterium
AGCGCTCAGTAGGCAATTTTTCAAAATATTGTTAAGCCTTTTCTGAGCATGGTATTTTTCATGGTATTACCAATTAGCAGGAAAATAAGCCATTGAATATAAAAGATAAAAATGTCTTGTTTACAATAGAGTGGGAATAGAGAGTGAACGTCGCCTAGCGTACGCGCTGATAAATTTTTTTTAGACAAGGATGGATAGTTAGGAGGTAACGTTTACCCTCATCTTATGGAGCTTCCGTAGTCGCGCATAGTTGTTGCGGTAGTTTAAGTCGCGTAGCGGGATGAATGCGGTCCTGATGCCTGCTCAAACCACAATGAAGGATGCGAGGTTATCGAAAGATCTGCAGTCAGTGTTTGGCGATTGCATTCACGGCAAACGCACTGAACAAAAAGGTGGGGGACGTGATGGATAACGCGAATAAGAGCGCAGATGGTATCGGCCATAACTGGGGCTGGATACTTGCTTACGGCATTCTGTTGATTGTGGTCGGCTTCTTCGCAATGTGGCATCCGCTTGCAACCGGGCTGGCAACGGGGATTGTCCTGTCCGTTAGCTTTGCCTTTGGTGGTGTGGGCTCACTGATTGCTGCATTCCAGGACGCCGGATGGCAGGCCAAGACGGTCGATATTCTGTTCGGCATCCTGATGTTGTTCGCGGCCTTTGTCTTCCTGGTTAATCCCTTTGGTAGCGCAGTCAGCGTTGTCTGGGTGCTCGGCGTTATATTCCTGGTCATGGGGGGATATGAATTCGTGGCCGGCTTCCGAACCAATCACACAAGGGTATGGCTGATCCTCCTCGGCATGGTCGACATGCTGCTCGGATTCTGGGCTGCGTTCATGATGCAGGCGGATGCGGCGCTGGTTGCATTGGCTGCCATCGTCGGAATGCTGTTCGTGTTTCGCGGTGCACTGCTTTCGGCTTTTGCGCTCGTGCTTCGCAACATGCGCAAAGCCTGAGTTCGCCAGAGTTTTAGCAGGAGCACCTCATCGCTTCCGCAGGTTTCGTGACAGCCTTTGGAGGATGTCAACTTGACAGAGCGCGATAAAAGCCAAGAACACGATACAGCCCAAGTACAGATAGGTTCGACACAGAGCGATCCTTCAATCAGCGTGGTTGTCCTTAAAGGCGGACCCTATCTGGTCCGGGGAACGCTCCCGCTGCACACGCAGACGATTGAGCGCAACGAGCATGGTCAATCCTGGTCTTACCGTCAGGGCCGGGCTTTCGAAGTTAAGGACAAGACCGCGCTGTGCCGCTGTGGCCACTCGCGCAACAAACCTTATTGCGATGGTACGCATGCCAAGGTCTCGGTTGATCTTGAGGAGACTGCGACCTTTGAGCCTATGCTGAACGGCGCTGAAGAAATCGACGGGCCGCATTATGCGCTGACCGACAATGAACGGTACTGTGCCTTTGCGCGGTTCTGCGACAATGGCGAAAAAATCTGGAACGAGGTTCGGATCCCCGGTGAGCAGCATGCGAAGCTGACGCTTTATATGGCGCATCACTGCCCGGCAGGGCGGCTGCTGGTGTGGGACCGGACGGCAGGAACTCCGATTGAGACGCCTCTGTCGGCCAGTCTTTCGCTGATCGAAGATCCAGGCGCGGGGTGCAGCGGCCCGCTGGTGCTGCGTGGCGGGATCAGAGTTCAGAGCGCTAGCGGCAAAAGCTATGAAATCCGCAATCGTCAGACGCTGTGCCGCTGTGGCGCATCATCAAACAAACCGTTCTGCGATGGCAGTCATGCTTCGATGAAGTTTCAGGACGGATTGGAGTAGACCCGATCAGACCGTTGCTTGATCGCAGTTTAGTCATGGGGAAGGGAAGTAGTTAGAATGTCAAAGAACGCATGGGTTTTTCTGGGCGGCATCGCCGGGCTAGGGGTGCTGGGAGTCATCGGCAGTTATGCCATCGGATCGAATCCTGAGTTCACAGGCGCTTCCGTCCTCAACATGTTCCTGGGCCGGGCGGCGCCAAAAGGAGAATTGGCTGTCGAACTGAGGCAGGCGGCAACAAAGGGTGACATGCCGGCTGCGCCGACAGCGGCCGATGCCAACGAATGGACCAGCTATAACCGAACCGTAACCTCTGACCGCTTCTCTCCCTTGACCGAGCTCAATCCGACGACGGCCGGCAAACTCAAGGTGCTGTGCACATACGATACCAACCGGCTGGAAGGTAACGAAACCGGCATGATCGTCGCCGACGGCGGTTTGGTTGGCACCACGGCGGAAGACATATTCTCGATAGATGCCAACACCTGTAAGGAAAACTGGCGGGTCCATAAGGATGCCGGGTTGTGGAGCGTCCCGGTCAATCGCGGCGCGGTTTTTAGCGATGGCAAAGTCTATCGCGGCTTCAATGACATGTATGTTCGCGCCTTTGATGCCAAGACCGGCCAGCAAATCTGGGAGACGTTCATTGGCCAGAGGAGCATGCCGGGTATGGGTATGACGTCATCGCCCATCGCCTGGAACGGCATGATCATCATCGGCACGGCGGGTGGTGACATACGCAACGTGCGCGGCAGGGTGCTGGCACTCGATGCTGCGACCGGCAAGGTCAACTGGCAGATTTCAACTGTTCCGACGGTCCAGGGCGATGAACTGCATGGCCCAGAAGGCAAGATGCCACAGGAAGAGATGCTCAAGACCTGGAACAACCAACCCGACATTCCCATTAGTGGCGGCGGCACCTGGACCAGTTATACGATCGATCCTGAAACTGGATACCTTTATATTCCCGTCGGGAACTCGGCGCCTGACTACATCAAGGATCTGCGCTCTGGCGCGAACCAGTTCGCCAATCACGTGCTGGTGGTTGACGCCAAGACCGGTGATTACGTGAAGAGCTATCAGATCATGAAGGATGACTGGCACGACTGGGATATCTCGAACACACCGGTTGTCTACACCACGCGCGCCGGACGCAAGCAGTTATCCTTGAGCCCCAAGGACGGGCATCTCTATGCCTATGATCGTGGCACCGACAGCCAACTTTATCGCAATCCGGTGACCAAGGTTGAGAATGCCGATGCACCATTCGAGCCCGGCAAGCCGGTGCATTTCTGCCCCGGGTCGGTTGGCGGCGGTGAATGGAACGGCACGGCTTATGATGCGCAGTACAACTTGTTGTTCACAGGCACTGTCGAACGGTGCGTGACGGTGAATATTGAATCTGATTCCGAAGCTGCGCGCGCCGAAAACGGGTCGAGTTGGATTGGTGTCGCCACCTTCAATCCGCTCGATACAGCTGGCAAGTTCGATGACAAGTCGAAGTGGGCAGGCTGGCTCTACGCCACCGATGCCGATACAGGACATTGGGCTTGGCGCGCCAAGACGAACTTCCCGGTTCTTGGCGGTGTGACGCCCACTGCGGGCGGCGTGGTCATGTACGGTGATATTGGCGGCAATTTCTATGTCCTCAATGCCAGCGATGGTGCGAAGTTGTGGTCGCATCATTTCGACGGTGCAATTGCAGGGGGGGTCATTACTTACAACACAGGGGCTGGCCAGCGCGTAGCGCTGACCTCGGGGATGTCTCATCCCCTCTGGCCGGTCGAGCCACGTACCGGCAAAATTGTCATCCTCGGAATGTGATCGGGTGCACCGTCTGATCGCCTAAGCCGTCTGATCCCTTAAGCCAACCACGAACCCGGACATAACGATGTCCGGGTTCGCTGCTTTTTGGCAGCCCAGTCGATGGGGCATAGATCGTGGAGTTTGTTTCCGGGTGGGCGCCTGAAAAGCCCAATGTTTTCATAAGCGATAGCTTGGCGGCGGTAACGGGACGGTATATTGCTTCGTGAAAATGCTTTTTGCCTTGTTTTCCAATGAATGGAGTGAGCGGTTGCGATGATTCAACCTCGTACGTCGTTTAAAGATAATCTTCAGCAGTTGCCGCCCATCGATGGCGTGCAGCGCATCGACCTTGTTGATCAGGCGGGCGCTGTGGTGGCCAGCATTGAGAATATGCCGGGCAAGCAAGGCTCGCTTGCGGTCTACCAATACTTAAAGCAGCAGTTTGCCGTGCTGGATGCGAAAGCAGCCGAACACGGCCTCGTGGTCTTCGCCGAGCATACGGCCGATGCCCGCAACCGCCCTGGCGCACACCCCAATATTGATCGCCTGCTGGCGATCATTGCTGGCGGCGCGGCCCTGAACATCAACATCATCGCCGCTGGTCGCTGATTTAGTTTCTGTGCGTTCTCATGATTCGTCTCGATAACATCTCCAAGCAGCACGGCCACCAGATCCTGTTCATCGATGCATCCATGGTGCTTCTGAAGGGCGAGAAGGTGGGGCTGGTCGGTCCTAACGGTGCCGGCAAATCGACCATCTTCCGCATGATTGCGGGACAAGAGCAGCCCGACGACGGCCGCGTGCTGATCGATGGCGGCATGACTATTGGTTATTTCAGCCAGGATGTCGGCGAGATGTCGGGCCAAAGCGCTGTGGCTGCGGTGATGGATGGCGCAGGCCCCTTAAGCGCGCTCGCTGCTGAAATGGCGCAGCTCGAAGCGGCCATGGTCGACCCCGGAGAGGCCGACAAGATGGACGATCTGGTCACCCGCTACGGCGAAGTGCAGGCCCGCTTCCAGGAATTAGGTGGCTATGGACTTGAGGATCGCGCCCGCGAAGTGCTGGCGGGTTTAAGTTTCAGCGAAGAGCGCATGGACGCCGATGTGGGTTTGCTCTCGGGCGGCTGGAAAATGCGCGTGGCGTTGGCGCGCATTCTGCTGATGCAGCCCGATGGCATGCTGCTCGACGAGCCCTCGAACCACTTGGACCTGGAAAGTCTGATCTGGCTGGAAGATTTCCTGAAGCGTTATGACGGCGCGTTGTTGATGACGTCGCACGACCGCGAATTCATGAACCGCATCGTGAATAAAATTGTCGAAATCGATGCTGGGTCACTTACCACTTACTCCGGCAATTACGATTTTTACGAGCAGCAACGCGCTCTCAGCGAAAAGCAGCGCCAGGCCCAGTACGAACGCCAGCAGGCCATGCTGGCCAAAGAGATCAAATTCATCGAACGTTTCAAAGCGCGCGCCTCGCATGCGGCCCAAGTGCAAAGCCGGGTGAAGAAACTCGATAAGATCGAAAAGGTCGAACCGCCCAAGCGTCGTCAAGCTGTGCGGTTTGAATTTCGGGCTCCGCCGCGCTCGGGCGATGATGTGGTGAGTTTCAAGAACGTCCACAAGGCCTACGGCAATCACACCATTTACGACGGCTTTGATTTCCAGTTGGGCCGTAAGGAGCGCTGGTGCGTTCTGGGCGTCAACGGTGCGGGTAAATCAACGCTGCTGAAACTGGTGGCTGGCGCACACATACCCGATCTCGGCACGCTGCCCGATAAAGGTGCGGTCACGTTGGGGGCCAGTGTGAAGATGGGTTACTTCGCGCAGCACTCGATGGATTTGCTGGACGGCGACGAGACCGTGTTTGAATCGCTCGATGCCTCGTTCCCGCAGGCCGGCCAGGGCACCTTGCGCACCTTGGCCGGGTGTTTCGGCTTCTCGGGCGATGATGTTGAAAAGCCGTGCCGCGTGCTCTCGGGCGGCGAGAAGGCGCGGCTTGTGATGGCCAAGATGCTTTATGATCCGCCGAATTTTTTAGTGTTGGACGAGCCCACCAACCACTTGGACATGGCGACCAAGGAAATGTTGGTGGAAGCCCTCGCAAGTTTTGAAGGCACTATGCTGTTCGTTTCGCACGATCGCTACTTTTTAAGCCGGCTTTCCAATCGTGTGCTGGAACTGACACCCGAAGGTCTGCATCAGTACGGCGGCGGCTACACTGAATACGTGGCGCGCACCGGCCACGAAGCGCCGGGGTTGCATCCGGGCGGATAATACGCGCGCGTTTGTGTGAATGGGCCCGCGGCGCCCACTGAATTGTCATCAGTGCGCACGCCGATCTTGGTATGAGTGACCACCGCCTGTTGCTACACTTTCGCTCCGACGTGATTCGCAGCGAGTGAGTGGTACATTGGCGCAGAAGCAGCACACACCTTCAACACCTCTTGACGCATTTGCAAAATTTTTCGCGCATGAAGCCATAGGCGGCATCGTCCTGGCCATTGCGGCTGTTGCCGCGCTTATTATCAGCAACTCGCCCTGGCGCGAGGTCTACGCCGAATTCACGCGCATTCCAGGTACGCTGGATGTGGGCGGGGTTGTCACAATCTCAAAACCGCTGCTGTTGTGGGTCAACGACCTGTGGATGGCCGTGTTCTTTTTTCTTGTGGGCCTTGAGATCAAACGCGAGTTTGTGAAGGGCGAGCTTTCCACTCGCCAGCATGCGATTTTGCCCGCTGTTGCCGCTATTGGCGGCATGGCTGTGCCGGCTCTTATTTATGCGATCATCAACGCTGGCGATCCGCTGGCGCTGCAAGGCTGGGCCATCCCTGCTGCCACGGATATCGCGTTTGCTATCGGTATCGTCATGCTGCTGGGTTCGCGCGTCCCAACATCGCTGAAAATATTTCTTACTGCCGTCGCAATTATTGACGATCTTGGCGCTATTGTTGTGATCGCGGTGTTCTATACCGAGAACTTGTCGTTCGCAGCGTTGGCCCTTGGCGTTGCGGGCACTGCTGTTTTGTTTGCGCTCAATCGTCTGGGCGTGAAGCGTGCGGATGTGTACATCGTCGTGGGCCTTGCGGTGTGGGTCTGTGTGTTGAAGTCGGGCGTCCACGCGACGCTGGCCGGTGTGGTAACGGCCCTGGCAATTCCGTTGAGCGCAGAGCCCACTGATGGTGAGGGTGAACGCGCTCATTCACCCGCCGAAGCGTTGGAGCACGGGCTCCACCCGTGGGTGGCATTTGCAGTGCTGCCGATGTTCGCATTCGCCAATGCGGGTGTTTCGTTAGAGGGTTTATCTCTCTCAAGCCTGCTCGATCCAATACCTATGGGCATTGCCGCAGGGCTGTTGATCGGGAAAGCTGTAGGCGTTTATGGCACATCGTGGCTGGTCATTCGCGCAGGCTGGGCGAAGGCACCCGATGGGGCATCAGCCCGTCAGTTCTTCGGCGTGTGCGTGCTGTGCGGGATCGGCTTTACAATGAGCTTGTTTATCGGCGCTTTGGCGTTCGAGGGGCTGGACCCGACGTATGAAACCCGCCTGAAACTCGGTGTGCTTACAGGTTCGCTGCTGGCCGGCGGCCTCGGGGCGCTCATTCTCAGTCAACGGCCGCAGTCGGTGGTTAAATAGCGCCGCTTTTTAAGTACTCCACCATCTGCGTGAGGGCGGTGCCCCAGCCTTCGGTGAAGCCCATATCGTCGTGAGTTTTTGCACTCGCTTCATCGGGGTGTAGCGCCGTGGCTCTGTAGAGAGTCGCCTTACCTTTTGCTTCGAACTCGATGACGGCCGTGAAGCTTTTCACGCCGGGCAGGGTTTCCTTCGCCGATGGGCGGAAGCCCGGTTCCAAGGCCAGCGTCCACACCAGGCGCCGTTGCGGCACGATTTCCAGATAACAGGCAGTGAACCATTGCTTGTCGCCCTCGGGCCCTTGCATGTCGAACTTGAAGGCGCCGCCAGGGCGCAAGTCCATCTCACAGTGTGTAATTACCCACGGCTTGGGGCTGAACCACGGCTTTAAGTGCTCTGGTGTTGTCCAGGCCATCCACGCTTTCTCCACCGGCACGTCGATGTCGCGCTCAAGCACCAGATCCAGCTTCGGGTTCACTTTCAACACAGAGGTCGTCATCAGCAGCGTCCTTTTTATTTTCCTTTGAGTGACAACAAATAGGCATCCAAACGGTCAAGCCGGCTTTCCCACACTTCGCGCTGCTGGCTCAGCCAGTCTTCGGCGAGTTTCAGGCGCTTCGGCGCCAGTTGATAAATTCGTACGCGGCCGACCTTTTTCGAGGTCACAAGGCCGCTGGCTTCCAGAATTTTGAGATGCTCGATGAACGACGGCAGCGCCATGTCGTAGGGGGCCGCCAACTCCGACACCGAGGTCGGTGCTTTTGTCAGGCGCGCCAGCACGCTGCGGCGCGTGCCGTCGGCCAGGGCCCGGAACACGTCGTCGATGGGTTCTGCGGCAAGTGCGGTGGCAGCGGCCATGGTGCGCGTCCTTCGTGCGACGATTCGGTTGGTGCGCGCGCACCTTAAGCTGATTCCAATACTTAGGGCAATACCTAAGTATTGGAATCAGCTTGTGATTGTGGTTTCTCGGGCCATGATGCTGCGGGGGCAGGATTTCCGGGGAGGGGGTGCACATCATGCGCAAGCTCTTGAAAGTCAGTCTTTACGCACTCACGGCGCTTGTGGTGATCGTTGTCGCCGGACTGGGCTATGCGAACCGCGCGTATACGGACGCATTGAAGATTGCCGATCCGCCGGGCATCGTCTGGGCGGATTACGTTCCCATTGGCGGCATCGCGCAGTGGGTGCAAATCCGCGGCCAGAACCGCGAGAACCCCGTTGTGTTGTGGCTGAATGGCGGGCCGGGCTTCACGACAATTCCGCAGACGTTGTTCGCGAAAGGTTGGGAGCAAGATTTCACGCTCGTGATGTGGGATCAGCGCGGTGAGGGGCTGACGTACGCCAAGTCAGGGCAAACGGTCGCCGACACCATGACCATCGACCACATGACCGATGATGGCATCGCTGTGGCCGAGTTTTTGCGCTCCAAGCTGGGCAAACAAAAAATTATCCTGCTCGGGCACTCGTGGGGGTCGATCCTTGGCGTTCATATGGTACGCAAACGGCCGGATCTTTTTCAGCTTTATGTGGGCACCGGCCAGGTCACCAGCCTGAAGCAGGCGGTTGCGACGGGTTACACCATGGTTCAAGACGCGGCACGCAGCGCGAATAATGAAAAAGCCCTGGCCGATCTGGAAGAGGTCGGCCCGCCGCCTTATGCCGAGATCGAGAAGACTTGGGTTCCCATTAAGTGGGCGAACGAACTCGACCCCCGACCGCAACTGACCGGCCGGCCCAGTTGGGCTGCGATCTGGGCGTTGGTGGGAATGGCAAGCCCGACAAACTTGGCGGGGTTGCAGTTCTCGGGCGAGAGGTTGTTGGGTCAGATGTTGGATGACGACATTGAGGGCACATCCAGCAGCTTCGATGTTCCAGTGGTGTTCATCCAAGGGGCCGGCGATATGGTCACGCCGACGGTGTTATCAAAAGCGTATTTTGAAAAAATTGCCGCACCCTATAAGGCGTTTCATGTCATCGATGGAGCGGGGCACTTGGCGTTGATGCGCAACAGCCGACAGTTTATCGACATCGTCAAAGCGGAAGTGCCGCGCGCCGTTGCAATGCCTA
>JAEUKL010000153.1 GCA_016793005.1 Rhodospirillaceae bacterium
CGCTTGGTAATAATGTTAATGGCGCCGGCGCTGGTGTTCTTACCGACCAGCGCACCTTGCGGGCCACGCAAGATTTCCATGCGCTCGATATCAAGAAACGGAGCCGTGAATTGGCGTGAGTTACCAGCGTAGACGCCATCAATAAACATGACAACCGATTGATCCAGCGAAGGGCTACCGGCACCCGAGCCGATGCCGCGCATGGTGATCTGGTCAGCGCCCGGCGTCTTTGTCACAAACAAGTTGGGCACATATTGACCCAATTCTTCAAAGCTCTTGATAGAGTTGTTGGCCAGCACATCGCCTGAAATTACTGCCAGTGAGATCGGCACGTCCTGTAGGCTCTGTGCTCGCTTTTGGGCGGTGACTATGATTTCTTCGATCCCTACCTGGGCCTGCGCACTTTGTTGCTGCGCTTGGGCAGGTAACGCCAGCATCAAGCCCGCCAATACCGAAGTACCGAGCACCGAAGCTTTGAACGCTGACCGGCTAAAGCGGCGATTGGTGTGTGTCATGAACTCCCCCTTTGACTGAGCCGTCTTGTGGTGGGCACGCTCCCCAGCGTCCACATCATGCGGCATAGGTAATCCGCGCCGTTCCATGAAGTCAAGATTATTGACAAATAATTCGAGCGCGCGAAACTGCTTCGTGGATGCGTGTTGCCGAAAGTCAACATTCTTGTCTTTATTGCAGCGCAGCAATACGGCCTGATGCAAACGCGAGCATGCTGCATTGCGAACAGCAGCGCCTCGGCGTTGTATGAACGTTGCAGTGCGAGAGACTACGCTACGAACATTTAGTGCGAGGCTACAGACGTGTCGCTTCTTCACGAACGCTTGAATAGCCCGATCTCAACGGCGGAGTTGCAGCGCCGATGGGCCGCCGTGCGCGCCAGCATGTCCGAAGCCAAAGTTGATGCTCTGCTGCTACAGAACAGCAACGACTTTCTGGGCGGCTATGTGAAGTGGTTCACCGATCTTCCGGCGACGACAGGCTACCCGACCACGATAATCTTCCCGCGCGATGGCGCGATGACGGTGGTGTCGCAAGGCACGTTTGGTCTCGACCGCAAAATTTCGCCCGCCGGCGAACAGCAGTATCGCGGTGTCGAACGCCTGATTGGGGCACCTGGGTACGCATCAGCCCGCTACACCACGCATTACGAGGCCGAAGCGGTGGAAAAGGCGCTAACTCCGTTCGCGCACAGCACCATCGGATTAGTGGGCGCATCTCACACCGCCATTCTGCTGGATCATCTGCGCAAGGCCTTGCCCCGCGCATCGTTTGACGATGCGACGGATTTGGTGGATGCGATTAAAGCAGTCAAAAGCGATGAAGAAGTAACCTTTATCCAACGCACCGCCAGCATGCAGGATAAATGCATGGAGGCTGTGGCCGAGGCGATCAGGCCCGGCATGCGTGACATTGATGTTGGCGCCGTTGCAGAGCGTGTGGGTCGTCACTACGGTAGCGAGCAAGGTATTTTCCTGTGCGCCTCAGGTCCTGCAGGCACCGCGGCTGTGTATGGGATCCGGCACTTTCAGAACCGCATCATTCAAAAGGGCGACGTATTCAACATTCTGATCGAGAATAACGGCCCCGGTGGTATGTACACAGAACTTGGCCGGACATTCGTGATAGGCCGGGCCAGCACCGAAATGAAAGACGACTTCGCCGTGGTGCGCGAGGCGCAACACCTCACGGCTGAGATGTTAGCCAAAGGCAACAGCCCACGTGACATCTGGGAAGCCTACAACAGTTTCATGCGCAAACACAGCCGCCCAGAAGAAAGCCGCCTTTACTGCCACGGTCAAGGCTACGATCTGGTCGAGCGCCCCTTGGTGCGCTTCGACGAGAGCTTACCCATTGGGCCAACTATGAACTTCGCCTGCCATCCTACTACCGTCACGGCCACCAACTTTGCCTCCTGCTGTGACAATTTCTTGATATCGCCTAAGGACATATCGCGCCTGCATAACTACCCTCAAGAGATCATCGAGATCACATGACGACACTCAGCCGCAAATCCTTCCTGCATCTTTCAGCTGCAACGGTTGCCACGCCCACTTTTGCAAAATCAAGAGTGCCGCGCACCAAGCCACTTAACGTGCTGTTCATCACTACCGACCAGGAGCAGCCGTGGTCGAAAATTCCGCACACACTGGGTTTGCGCAACCACGAGCGTATGCTGGAGAAATCAGTTCATTTCGAAAACTGGACCAGCAACACGTCGCCTTGTTCGCCCGCGCGCTCGATCCTCTACACGGGCCAGCACCTGCAAAAGACACGCATTACCGACAACCCAGGCATTCCACCGTGGCCCAACAGTTTGGATACCGCGATCCCCACCATGGGCACGCTGTTCAAGGAAGCCGGGTACCAGACCATCTACAAAGGCAAATGGCACCTCAGCGAAATCGTTCCAGACTCAACGAAGGATTACTCGCGCGGGCTACAACCCTACGGCTTTGATCACTATCAAGCAGGCCCGGAAGCGGTTGGTTTGGCCTGGGACGGCTATAAGCACGACCCAGAGGTAGCCGCCGATGCGGTGAACTGGCTGATGACTCAAGGGAAGAACGCCGACAAGCCATGGCTCCTTACGGTGAATTTTCTGAACCCGCACGATATCATGTTCTTCGACGCCACCGGCGTGATGAATGACACACGTCTGCCCACGGGTGGCCCACGCTCACGCCTCAACCCGCGGCCCACAACAAAACCTTATGGCGGCGCAAAATTAAACCTGCCGAAGAACTTCACCTTAAATCGCGATGGCGAGTTGGAAGCCCACCGCATCTTTCGTGAAGATAATGAAATGTTCTTGGGCGTCATTGCCGATGACGACAAAGCAGGCTGGCAGAACTTCGTGAACTACTACGCCGATTGCCTGCACGATGTAGATACGCACCTTGGCACGGTGCTGGACGGCCTGGAACGCGCAGGGTTAGCGGATTCAACGGTTGTGGTGTTTACCGCCGATCACGGCGAGATGGCCGCATCGCATGGGCAGCGCCAGAAAGGGCCGTTTATCTACACCGAAAATCTAGGCGTACCCATGATGATCCGCCATCCTGATGTACGGGGCGGCAGCAAGACCGAGGCCCTTGGTTCGGCGGTTGATGTCGTACCGACGCTGTTGAGCTTGGCGGGCGTGGATATGGCTGCGGTGCGTGCGCGCCACCCGGAGATGATCGGCGTTGATGTCTCAAACGTGGTGAACAATCATCGCGCAGCATCAAGCCGCGCAGCCGTGCTGCTGGCTTACAGCGCCATTTACTCTGGCAGCCCAGATGTGCGCCGCAAGCGCTCGCGCGTCACGCTAGAGCCCGATCCGGTCAAGCGCGCGCAGCTTGATACCCAGCCGCCGTACCATGTGGACTATCAATACCGCACTTTCATGCGCGGGCTGTACGATGGGCGCTATCGCTTCGCCCGCTACTTTGCACCGCGCGACCATCATATGCCGACCGATTGGGCGAACTTAAAAGGTCGCAACGACCTGGAGCTTTACGACACGAAGACTGATCCGTTGGAGATGAACAATCTAGCGCTTGAAGGGGAAGCACGGATGACTGACCTGCTACGGTTGAACGCTGCGCTGAATGAGTTGATCAAAGCCGAAGTGGGCCTGGACGACGGATCGCACATGCCGGGTTCACTCGCGCAATGGCGCATCTGATATGAACCTCTCACATTCATATCCCTCACCCGCCAAAGCCTGGTGGGCCATGGTTGTTCTGTTTCTGGCCTACACGTTGTCCTTCATCGACCGCACGATTTTGGCGTTGCTGGTCGAGCCCTTGCGCCGCGACCTAGGCTTAAGCGACACCGAAATCAGCCTGCTGCACGGTCTGGCCTTTGCGATCTTCTATTCGACCATGGGCGTACCGATCGCGGTTTTATCCGACAAACGTTCGCGCAGACTCATCATTGGTGTAGGCGTTTTCTTCTGGAGCTTGATGACTGTTTTATGTGGCGTGGCGACCAGTTTCTGGAAACTGTTTGCGGCGCGCCTGGGTGTCGGTGTGGGCGAAGCCACCCTGGGGCCCGCAACATATTCACTCGTGGCTGATCTTTTTCCCGAACACTTACGCGGCAAGGCGATGGGTTTCTTTGCCACTGGTATTCACGTGGGCGCGGGGCTGGCCCTCATCGTCGGCGGCGCCATCGTGGGCATGGCCGCAGGTGTGGGTGAAATTGAAACCGCCGTCGGCACATTCCGCAGCTGGCAGCTGGTGTTTTTCATTGTCGGCGCTCCCGGCCTTATCATTGCTTTGCTTTGCGCCACCATGATCGAGCCGAAGCGCATTATCGTTGCCAAAACCGTCGAAACAGCGACCAGCGAACTC
>JAEUKL010000251.1 GCA_016793005.1 Rhodospirillaceae bacterium
GCACCGTAAAGAATGGTGTGTTCCAAACAATAGCTTATAAAAGCTTCATGTATATTGTGTTGCAGCCGTTTGTCTCTCGGGCACTTCAACAATAAACGACAGAAATATCAATTAAAAAGCTCGGCGTGCCACGAGGTTTCCGGACAAAAACTTGATAAGAAAATTAAATTCACCGGTCAGTTAAGCAGCGATGGCTACGCAAAGCTTCTGGCCACGCCGAAAGTAGTCGAAAACTGCAACGCGACCTACCCGAACAGCATTCACGGACGTATTGCCAACGGCATGAGCTATGGTTGCGCCGTGATTACGGATACAAACCCTGCAATCTCCGGATTTTTCACCCGATACCCACGTTGGTCTCATTAAGCAGATGATCGGGCTGCATAGGAAACGTATGCCGTGGTGGAAGCTTGTTTCATAAGCACCTGGGCCGTCGTACGCTTTATCCCCTCACCCACTTGTCCGGATTTTTAGCCACGTCGGGGTAGCGTTGCGCCACAAGTTTGCGCCATGTCTCAGGCATGTCATCGTAGGCAAAGACTTTGCGGCCAAAGCCGCGGCCAATAAAATTGCCCGGCATGTCGCCCATCTTCAGCCAACCTGACCATGTGTTGAGGTCGTTGAAGTACAAATCACTGGCCGGGTTGGTGTTCTTGGGGTTCAGCACGTCGGTTGTTTTACCGTGATACGTGAACCAGTCGTTCACTTGCATCAGGCGTGTCATTTGCGGGGCATCACCGCGCGTTCCCGACCCGCCGGCCCCCATCGCTGCAGACACTTTCTGCTCGCCAACGGCTTCCATGCGGATATCCAAATCGCCGCGCACCCACACCTCGTCACCTTCGTTCCAGGCTTTGCGGAATGACTCAGCCCCGGCCTTCATGCCTGGCGGTGCTTTCATGTTCACGTCCATGCCGGTCGCCTTCTGACGCCGCGTGTTGGGTTTGCCATCGCCGTAAGGAATATCCAGCGTCGTGCCGGTGTATGGATTCGTGAACTTATCCATCGGCGCGTTGGTTTTTGGGTCGAGATAGAAGCTGAGCGAACAAGAGGTAACGTTGTAATCACCTGGCGCATCCTTAATGTCGGTGGTGAAGAAAAGAATGCCGATCACACTTTCCCACAGCGTCGTGAGTTTGCTGTCCACCATGCCGTAGCGCGTCAGGTTGATCCAATGCATCGACAACTTCTCGGTCGCGGACCAGCCGAGTTTGCGATAGGCCAAAGCCACGTGCTCTGGGTTGGACGGATCGAATTTTGGCGTTGCGGCCTCGGCTGATGTTATCAGGCTGGGCATGGCTGCCACCGATCCCGCGGTCGCAAGCGAAGTCAAAACCGTACGGCGTTGCATGTGTAATTTCTCCCCCGAGTAGAATTCCAAGACCAGTCTGTCACAGTTCACCCTCCGGCGTCAGCGCCAGAGCGCGCCCGGACAACTGGATGTTAGAACAAATTAGGTCGGCTTCGTACGCTCAAGGGCAGCGGTCAGCAGCAAGGTCGTCACGGTCCCCATCAACGCCAAGGCGGTATCCTTCTGGGCATCAAACGGATCGCCCTGGGTCCCAAGAAACGCAGCACCCGCGTCTGGGTCGACCACAGCTGCCGTCAGCCATTCGATGATTTCGTAAACCTCGCTGTTGGCGACCAAAATCGTAAACGTGAAAAATGATGCCGCGAAACCGCCCATCTTCGCATACCGCACTAGAAATTCCCGCACCGGGTATGCCATTAGCAGGCCAAAGCTGAAATGCACGATCCGATCATAATGATTGCGATCTGTCGCCAGAAGTTCCTTCAGCCAATTGCCCCAGGGCGTTTCAGAGTACGTGTAGTGCGCAGCCGCCACGTGCATACAAAAGAAAATCGCAATCAGGATGTTTGAAAAATCAGACAGCGGCCGTGTGCGGTAGACCCAGACAAACAACCCAACACCAACCGCCACCAGCACATTTTCCAAAACCCAATCAGCCGGGAACTTTGGATTAATCGCAGACCAAACCCACACCGCCCCACACACCACGATCAGCGCTTGCATCACCCGGTCGGTCCGCAAAGTGGTTTTAAGGGCATCGGTTGCTGTTGTGAGACTCATGATCCGGGCCGCAACATTACTTTGCTACAAATTTACTGGACTACAAATTTACTGTGCTTCCGATATCTGCAAACCGCGTTCAGCCGCAATGCGCATTGCTTCGGTGCGCACCCGTTCGTCGGTGTCGTTGGTCAGACGGCGCAAGGCATCGTCTGATAAACGCCGCTGCAATACAATAGTTGCACGAACACTGGGGCTTGGGTCATCGACGAGGCGATTAAATTCCGCATCCGGTAGTGCGGCCTTCCATGCCACAGCTTCGCGGACCCTGTCGTACGGATCAGAGGCCAAGCGTTGCAACTGGCTGAGTGGCAACGCCTTATGGTGGGCGATAAGGTAACGCACCTCACCGTCCGGGTCTGCGGCCATCTGGGTCGCCAATTCCGCGCTTAAGCTCGGGTTGCGAGCAACCGCAATTCGTATGCGCAGATCGGGCGATACGGCCATATCCTCCAGCAGCGTGGCCGGGCACAACGGGTTTTCGAGAAAGCGGTATTTCTCTTCCGGGCTTGCGATATTCAAGATCACACGGCGCTCCAACTTCGCGATCCGATCCGGTGTCAACTCTTGATCACGCGCGTTGCGCTGTCGTGTAGCTTCGCGCACCGTAAAAATATCCGATCCCACAAAGAACACGATGATGGTAGCTAAAATGATGGTGGTACGCCAACGGGTCGCGCCATCACGTGCCACATCATCATCGTCAGGGATATTCGTCCAGGCGTTCAAAGCCGCGCGCGCGCCGAAATAGCCAAGCAACGCATAGAGGATGGCCTTGAACGGCACATAAATCAGCGCCAGCGTTGCACCAGTCCACAGCCCCTCATCCGTAAAGTCGGCGTAATTCTGTCCGCCGGTCCAGATCACCCACAGCCCCAACGCCGCGGCGAAGCCCATTTGCAGCGGTGCGCGGGCTTCGGGTGTTTTCCATGGGCGGGTGATCAGGGCAACCGCACCACACACCACGATCACCCATCCGAAAACAACGAAGATCATGATGCCGGCTTCTGCTGGCGCGCATCGTAAGCCCGACGGACCTCTTCCTCCGAGGGGCCGGTACGATAGGACCACCGGCTTTCAGCAGTTTTGCGCACACGTTCGCTTGAATCCAATAACAGGGCCGTGAAATCCGTATCGGGCAGCTCCTTCTTCCACGCCAGCGCTTCCCGCACATTTTCATCAGGGTCGCCGACAAGAGCCGCATAGTCCTCAGAGAACAGCCGATCAGAGTACACCGCGTAAAGCCGCACGGACGCTGCCGGGTCGCGCGCAAGTTTTAGCAACTCATCCATTGGCAAAGCTGGGTTGCGTGTCGCAGCGATACGCATGTTGATATCGGCGGCAATGACAGCACTTTGCAGCAAGGCCGGCGGACATTTCGGGTTCGTGATGAAAGCCAATTTCTCATCGTCGAAGGCCGATCCGGTTTCAACACGCTTCGCCAAGTTCGCGACATCTGATTCCGTCAAATCAGCGCGTGCGGCGTGGCGCTCGGCGGCCATCTCCCGTAACGCGAAGGCGTCGCTACCGATGGCATAAAGGCACACAGCCGCCAGCACCACGGGCAACGCCCATGCCAAAGCGCCAGTCGACGCTGCATGCTGCGCCTTTAAAATCGTAAAGCCCGCGAAATACGCCAGCACACTCAGCAAGACGGCCTTAAGTCCAATGATCGGAATAATCAGGGTTGCGCCCGTCCACGCCTTTTTGGCGATGGCATCATCGTAGGCCAAAGCGCCGGTCATGATGACCCAAGCGGCCATGATCACAGCAGGCCCCCAGGCGCCAATCGAGCGATTCAACCCAGGCCGCCAAACCCGCGCGACCGCAGCCAGCACCACGGCGACGACCGCTGCCCAGCCTGCGATCAGTATGGTCATGGGTGGCGGTTACCCAAGCGCAAGCTTAAGCCCGTAGACTGACGCCGCGATAATCAGCCCAACGGTGCCGACGGTGCCTAAAAAACGAAACGGGTTCGGGCTGCGGCGTGGAATACCGATGATGTGAAGAATGCGTGCAATCACCAATACAGCAGCCAGGATGGTCAGCGTATTTTTGTCGATGCCCGCCAGTTCAAAGAGGCCCAAAAAAATCAACAACAGCGGCACGTATTCGCCGAAGTTTCCGTGCGTGCGAATCCGCGCCTGCAGATCGCTGTTGTTCCCGTCACCTAAACTCACACGGTACTTGAAGCGCCCCTGAACAATGCGCAAAGCCAGGCCGACGTAAATTAAAGCCAGGATGCTCGCCGTCCCCAGCGTAACCGGCAACAGAATGGGCATGGTTCACATCTCCCCAGATGCAACACGGAGTCATCGTCTGGCCAGCGTGACCAAGCCACAGGTTAAGATCAAGGCCCGCGTCACGGCAAAAGTGTGAAATCAGGCGCTACGCCAATATTTTGCGATTGCTAACGGACCAGCCATAGACACGACCAGAGCCAACCCCATCGCCGGCCAGCGCCCCCAAACCTCGGCCAACTGCGACAGCAGCAACAATGCCATCACAATGCCGATCATGGGTTTAACAGTCGCGGCAATGGCCGCCGTTGCGGCACGCATGCCCAAACTGCGCGCCATGATGACCGCTAGGCTCGACATGGCGACGGGAAAAATTGACGCAATCCCGGTTGCTTTGGGCCCGATGGCATCAGACACCGTCACAACGGTTGCGACGAACAGCCCGACTAGTACGGCGCGAATGGGCAGTTCGCTCCAATGCGAGACACGCTTGCGGTTAGGGTCGAGTTGGACTGTAACCCTGGGGGTCAGTTTCAACGCCGCGACGTACGCCAGCGACGTCGAGATCAATGCCATGGGCAGCGTCCATGGCACACTGCGTACAATGAGGGCGGTCGCGAACCAGAGCAGAAGTGTCCCCCCCAGACTGATCGCAATGCCAAAGCGTTGCCCCAGGCGCACAAACACGATGGCGTAGACCCAGGTTGCAACACTGCACGAAAAACTTGCAAAGGCCGCATCGGCAATGAAGGTGTCATC
>JAEUKL010000269.1 GCA_016793005.1 Rhodospirillaceae bacterium
ATGAGTGGCTTGGGCGAAGATTTGGAATTACGCCTGAACCGCGCCGCCGAAGCTGCAGTGCCCCAAGCTAAAACCTTGTTTTCTGATGCCATTGCACAAATGAGCATCGAAGATGCGCAAAACATCATCAGTGGCCCGAAAGATTCCGCCACACAGTATTTTAAAGGCAAAATGTCAGCGCCCCTGACCGCCGGGATGACGCCCATTGTGACCGATCAGTTGGCCAATGTCGGTGCGGTGGCATCGCTCGACAAAATGATGGGGCAGCTGAAATCGTTGCCGATGGCTCCCAACCCGAAAACCAACCTTACGGAATATGTGGTCGGCAAGGCTGTCGATGGTGTGTTCCTGTATTTAGGGCGCGAAGAGGCCGCCATTCGCGAGAATCCCGCCAAGCGCACCACCGAATTGCTGCAAAAAGTTTTTGGACGTTAAGTCCAAGCTTGCGGACTGCCATCTCATTCGGGTCAATGATTGATCTCATCAAACGGCTCATCGTCGCCGATATCGACAAATTCCACCCGTGGGACGGCAAAGTGCTGCCGTGGTGAATAGCGAAACGGAGGTGGTTTTTACTGCCAACAAATCGAGTCCCTGCTTGAATCGATATGGTGGAATTTCTCCTCTCGGTTGGGTCGCCTTGAAAATCATCGCAAATTCGACGTGTAAGATTTCATAAACGTCTGGTTCCCAAAAATATTCCTGGTCCAACGCAACGGATGGATTTATGTCCGCGTTGGTCGTCCGAACGACGACAGGGAGCCTTCAGAATGACGGCAGTTCGCACGCTCGCTCGCCACAGCATGTGGCGGTTCATCCTGGCCACCGCTGCTGCGGTCTTCGGCATCGCGCTTGCCAGCGGTTTCACCAGTTCATCTGCCCACGCACAGAGCATCACCGTCTACAGCAGCGGGTCGATTGCGGTTGCCGATACGCGGCAACTGACGGCCTATGTGCCGCTGTCACCCAATACGGTCACATGGTCTGTGAACGGCATCGCCGGTGGCAATGAAACCGTCGGCACTGTTTCATCTGCGGGCCTCTACCGGTCGCCTGCGGCCGTGCCTTCGCCGTCTGCGGTGACAGTCACCGCCACCAGCACGGCCTACCCTGAGAAATCCGCATCAGTCACGCTGACCATCACGCAAAAGGTCGTACAGTTGTGGAGCATCTCGCCCACATCAACGCCTGTGGGCAGTTACACCATCCGGATCAACGGCGCCAACCTGACCAAAGACACGGTGGTTTATGCCGGCGATGAGCCCCTTAAGACCACATATGCCTCGTCCACCAGCGTGACGGCCGCTGGCACGGTTGTGGCCGCGCAAGCCGGCAAGAAAATCAACATCACGGTGCGTAATCCGGGTTTGGGTGGAACCACCAGTTCCGCAGTGCAACTGAGTGTCACAAGCGGCGGTGATGGCTCGTCCACAACGCCGGCGCCCATCAGTGTCTCGTTGTCGCCCAGCACATCAAGCGTCAATGCGGGCGGTACCGTGCAGTTCACAGCCTCAGTGCGTGGCACAGACAACACTGCTGTGACCTACACCGTCGCCGACGTCCTGAACGGCAATGAAACGGTTGGCACCATTACGCCGGCGGGTCTTTACACCGCGCCGAAAAAAGTGCCCGGCACAAATCCTGTGACGATCCGCGCCACCAGTGCCGCCAGCGGCACAGCCACGGCTGTTGCGACCGTATCTATCGTTGGTCCGCCCGACCCGGGCCCAGGGCAGGGTACGGCAAATTTATCAGCCGGGCGCTTTTTAGAGCAGGCCGCCTTCGGGCCGACGCCCTCTGAACTCGCGCGCGTGAAACAGATGGGCTTTGACGCCTGGCTGAATGAACAATTCGCCATGCCCGAGACCGACATTCCTATGCCTGCCGAAGGCAATCTGCAAAATGCCGATCTGCGCGCGCAGTATTTGAACCGGCTGTCGGCGGCCCCCGATCAGTTGCGGCAGCGCGTCAGCTATGCGTTGGGCAACATCATCGTCATATCGATGAACAAGAACATCTACCCCAACGAAATCATTCCCTACCTGCAAATTCTCAGCCGCAATGCCTTTGGCAATTACCGCACGCTGCTGGATGAAATCACCACCAGTTCGCAGATGGGCAAGTACCTGGACATGGCCAATAGCCGCAAACCAGGCCCGCAAGGTGGGGCCAACGAGAACTATCCGCGCGAACTGATGCAGTTGTTCTCACTCGGCCTTGTCATGCTGAACCCGGATGGCACACCGAAGCTGGATGACAACGGAAAAACAATTTCCGTCTACGATCAGAACACTGTCGCGCAAGTCGCACTAGCGCTGACGGGCTGGACGTTCCCCGGGCCCCAGAACAACAATTGGGAAAACTTCTCCGGGCCCATGAAGCCGGTCGATGCCAACCACGATATGACCGAGAAGAATTTCTTGGGCTGCAAGTTGTTTGCAGGCCAGGGCACGGTGCTGGATAAAGATCAAACGCTGGATTGCATATTCAAGCACCCGAATATCGCGCCCTTCATCAGCGTGCGGTTGATCCGGGCGCTGGTCACCAGCAACCCGACGCCGCCGTATGTGGCGCGTATCAGTGCTGTGTTTGAAAACAATGGGGCCGGCGTGCGCGGTGACTTGAAGGCCGTGGTGCGCGCGATCCTGATGGACCCTGAAGCCCGCAATGATGCTGCCACCTTGCAAGGCGGCAAGCTGAAGGATGCCATCTATCACATCACCGCGTTTTCACGCGCACTGAACGGGCGCATTACGCCGACGAACCAATTGACCTGGACGTTTACGCAAATGGCGCAGACGCCGTTAGCGCCGCCGTCGGTGTTCGGTTTCTACTCACCCCTGTACCGCATCAAATCGGGGATTGTTGGGCCGGAGTTCCAGATTTACACGCCCACAGAGTCCGTGCTGCGCGGCAACGCGTTGTGGCAGATGATCTCAAACCCCGGCGGTGACTTTGCCATTGATCTTACGCCGTTCTCATCGGTGGCGGGTGACACCCAAAAGCTGATCGACGCGGTGGACCAGGCTTTGCTGTATGGCCGCATGTCGCCGGGCTTACGCCAGCAGATCGCCAACGCGGTGGCCGCACAACAAGATGCCACCAGTCGCTGGCAGATTGCGCTTTACCTTGGTGCGCTCTCGGGCGCTTACACCGTGCAGTACTAAGGGGGACGCAGCCATGTCACATTCACATAACCCCTCACGTCGTCACATCCTGCGGTCCGCCAGTGGTGTCGCCGCTTTCGCAGCGCTCAATCGCTTAGGCTTAAGTGTCGCGCACGCGCAAACGGCACCCGATTACAAAGCGCTGGTGTGCGTGTTCCTGGCCGGTGGGCATGACGGGCACAACATGTTCGTGCCGCAGGCGGGAACCGCGTACGACGCTTATAAAGCCATCCGCAAGGGCTTGGCGCTGCCCGATGGCAATACACGCTTGCACAACGTGACCACCAAGAACGGCACGCCATACGCGTTCAACGATGGGCTGGCAGCGTTGGGCCCCTTGTGGCTCGACGGTAAGCTGGCAGTGATGGCCAATGTGGGCATGCTGGTGCAGCCGACCACGCGCGCGCAGTACTTGGCCAAATCTGTGCCGCTGCCGACAAACCTGTTCTCGCATGCGGATCAGATTGTTCAGATGCAGACGGGCGATCCGGGAGGCGGTGGAACTGGCTGGGCCGGCCGTGCGGCCGACGCGGTGAACACGCTGAATGCAGAGTCCAAATTCCCGGCGGCGTTCTCGATGAATGGAGCAGCACTGTTTTGCACCGGCAGTAACATTCAGTCGGCGAGCCTCTATCCGGGTTTTGATCTTTCCCTCAATGGCCTCGGTGCGTGGCCTGCATCCGCGCAAAGTGCCAGGCTGGCCGCGCTTCAAGAGATCATCAATCTCGACAGCGGCGTGATGACCATTCGCGCGGCTGATACCGTGCGCCAGGACGCGCTAGCCCTGAACACGATGCTGAAAAGCACAGGCTCTAATGGCGCGCTGAAAACGACGTTCCCCGGCACCACGCTGGGCCGTCAGATGCAGCAGATCGCTAACATCATCAAGCTGCGCGATACGACCGGCATTAAACGCCAGGTGTTTTTCTGCTCGCTCGGCGGGTTCGATACGCACTCCAACCAAAGTTGGGCCTATTGGGATTTGTTGAAACAAGTGGCCGACGCCATGCTGGCCTTCTATCAGGCCACGATTGAGATGGGCGTCGCCGACAAAGTGACGGCGTTCACCGAAAGCGATTTTGGTCGCACGCTTGATCCGAATGGCTCGGGTTCCGATCACGGCTGGGGGAACCACCACATCATCCTGGGCGGCGGCGTCCAGGGCGGCGACATGTACGGCGCCTACCCGACGATGGCGCTGGGCGGCCCCGATGATAGCGGCTCGCGTGGTGCGATGATTCCCACCACGTCGCTGGATCAATACGGCGGCACGCTGGCCAAATGGTTCGGTGTAGATGCGGCGGGGATGAACACCGTGTTCCCGAACCTGAAAAACTTCGCGAAGTCCGATTTGGGCTTCATGGGGTGATGTAAATGCGTTTGTCACTCCCGCGAAAGCGGGAGTCCAGGCAACCAAATGCGGCGCGTGTTGAAGTATGGATTCCCGCGTTCGCGGGAATGACAGTTGAAGCGATACGCAAATAAGCGCCCAACGAGGGGCGCTTATTTGCGTTTAGGAATATGCAGCGAAGTTACTTGAACTTCACCTTCACGACCTCATAAGCCTTCCCGCCACCGGGAGCTGTCACTTCGGCAGTGTCGCCAATCGTCTTGCCGATCAGCGCGCGGCCCAGGGGCGACTGCACGGAAATCTTGTTCTTTTTCAGGTCCGCCTCATAGGGGCCAACGATTTGGTACGTGGCTTCTTCATCGGTCTCGATGTCGGCCACGGTCACGGTCGCGCCAAAACGCACGGTGTTGCCAGACAGCTTCGACACGTCGATCACGTCGGCGCGGCTGATGATGTCTTCCAGCTCAAGAATGCGGCCTTCGATGAAGCTCTGCTTTTCGCGCGCAGCATGGTACTCGGCGTTTTCAGACAAATCGCCGTGTTCACGCGCTTCGGCGATCTGTTTGATCACAGCCGGGCGTTCTGTGTGTTTCAGTTTCGTCAGTTCGTCCTGCAAGGGGGCTAACCCATCGGACGTCATCGGTACTTTATCCATGAGGCTTTGGCCTCCGTTCTCAAAAAGAAGTTTGCGCTACAGAAAAGAAAAGGCCCACGCCATGGGTGGCGAGGGCACATCCAGGTCGTCGTCCTATTCAGTTCTTAAAATAGGATTGTAACGGGGCCACATCAAGGCCTCCGTCGCGCAGGGCACCGATGGCCCCCACCGCAGCTGTAGCGGCTGCCATGGTGGTAAAGTGGCAGATATTGCGGGTTAAGGCCGTGCGGCGAATGTCGAAACTATCTTTCAACGATTGGCTGCCTTCCGAGGTGTTGACCACCATCTGAACGCCCCCTGAGATCATCAGATCCACGCAGTGCGGACGGCCTTCGGCGACTTTGTTCACCAAATCCACGTCGATGCCCTGGGCGGCCAGGAACTTCTGCGTGCCGCGGGTTGCAACAACTTTGAAGTCCATGGATTTCAATTTCCGCGCCAACTGCACGGCGGCGGCTTTGTCGCGCTCGCGCACCGAGATGAAAGCCGTACCTTTTTGCGGCAACACGGTGCCAGCGCCCAACTGGGCTTTGGCAAAAGCCCGCGGGAACTCGCGGTCGAGGCCCATGACTTCGCCGGTCGATTTCATTTCCGGGCCCAGCACAATGTCCACGCCGGGGAACCGGTTGAACGGGAACACGGCTTCCTTCACGGCCATATGCTTTTCTTTGGCGGGGGCGTGTTCGTAGTCGGCGCCCAGCTTGAAGCTGGCCAGTTTCTCGCCGGCCATGACGCGTGCGGCAATCTTGGCCACGGTCACGCCGGTGGCTTTGGCCACGAAGGGCACGGTACGCGACGCACGCGGGTTCACTTCCAGAATGTAAATCTCGCCGTCCTTGATGGCGTACTGAACGTTCATCAAACCGATGACATTCAGTTTCTTCGCCATGGCGATGGTCTGGCGCTTGATCTCGTCGATCAGGTTCTGCGCCAACGAATAAGGCGGCAGCGAGCACGCCGAGTCACCCGAGTGCACGCCCGCTTCTTCGATGTGTTCCATGATGCCGGCGATATAAACGTCGGTGCCGTCACAGATGGCATCGACGTCCACTTCCGTGGCGCCGGAGAGATATGAGTCGATCAGCACCGGGTTATTGCCGGTGACGGCCACAGCATCGCGGAAGTAGTTGGTTAAGGACCCTTCATCGTGAACAATCGCCATGGCGCGGCCACCCAGCACGTAAGAGGGGCGCACAACGACCGGGTAACCAATGCGCTTCGCGGCGGCTTGCGCTTCGTCCAGCGTCATGGCCGTGCCGTTGGCGGGTTGGCGCAGTTTCAGCTCCATCAGCATCTTCTGGAAGCGCTCGCGATCTTCGGCCAGGTCGATGGCGTCAGGCGAGGTGCCCAGGATGGGGATGCCGGCTTTCTCGATGGCTTTGGCCAGTTTCAGCGGTGTCTGACCACCAAGTTGTACAATCACGCCCAGCACTTCGCCGTTGGATTGCTCGGTACGGATCAGCTCAATCACGTCTTCAGCCGTCAGCGGTTCGAAATACAGACGGTCGGAGGTGTCATAGTCCGTCGACACCGTTTCCGGGTTACAGTTGACCATGATCGTTTCGAATTTGGCATCACGCAGTGAGAAGGCTGCGTGGACGCAGCAGTAATCGAACTCGATGCCCTGACCAATGCGATTGGGTCCGCCGCCCAGGATGATGATTTTCTTTTTGCTCGAAGGCTCTGACTCGCACTCAGCCGGGTTCAGGCCGTCACCTTCGTAGCAGGAGTACATATAGGGCGTGGGTGATGCGAATTCGGCCGCGCACGTATCGATGCGCTTGAACACTGGGCGCACCTTCTTCTCATGACGCAGGGCCATGATCTCGGTGTCTTTTTGACCGGAAAGTTCAGCCAGGCGCTTATCCGAGAAGCCCAGTTTCTTCAGTTTCAGCAGGTCTTGCGCATCGGTGGGCAGGCCGTTCTCGCGGACTTTGTTTTCCGCTTTCACGATCACTTCAAGCTGGCGCACGAACCATGGGTCAAACTTCGAGATGGCGCAGATTTCATCCACCGAGATGCCGGCGCGCAGCGCTTGGCCCGCAATGACAAATCGGTCCGGGCGCGGGGTGGCCAGCGCGCTGCGCAGTTTGTCGTGATCGGTGGTCGGATTGCCTGAATCGTCCAAACACACTTCGTTCAGGCCCGTCAGGCCGGTTTCCAGCGAGCGCAGGCCTTTTTGCAGGCTTTCGGCGAACGTGCGGCCCACAGACATGGCTTCACCCACCGACTTCATCGAGGTCGACAGCAGCGCCGGGGTGGCCGGGAATTTCTCGAAGGTGAAGCGCGGAATTTTCGTCACCACGTAGTCAATCGTCGGCTCGAACGAAGCAGGCGTTGCTTTGGTGATGTCGTTGACGATTTCATCCAGCGTGTAGCCCACGGCCAGCTTGGCCGCGACCTTGGCAATCGGGAAGCCCGTGGCTTTCGAGGCCAAAGCAGACGACCGCGACACACGCGGGTTCATTTCGATGATGGTCATGCGCCCATCGACCGGATTGATGGCGAACTGCACGTTCGAGCCACCGGTATCCACACCAATCTCACGCAAGCACGCGATCGAGGCGTTGCGCATCACTTGGTATTCTTTGTCGGTCAGGGTCAGCGCCGGGGCCACGGTGATGGAATCGCCCGTGTGGATGCCCATGGGGTCAATGTTTTCGATGGAGCAGATGATGATGCAGTTGTCCTTGCGGTCGCGGACAACTTCCATCTCGTACTCTTTCCAGCCGAGCACGGATTCTTCCACCAGCACTGATTTTACGGGCGAGGCGGCCAAGCCGGTCCCGACAATCGCTTCAAACTCTTCGGTGTTATAGGCAATGCCGCCGCCTTCACCGCCCAGGGTGAATGACGGGCGGATGATCGAGGGCAGGCCCACGAACTTCAACGCTTCGCGCGCTTCTTCCAGCGAGTGGACCATGCGGCTGCGCGGGCTTTCGAGACCGATCTTCTCCATGGCCTCTTTGAACATCTGGCGGTCTTCGGCTTTTTCGATGACGTCGCGCTTGGCGGCAATCATTTCCACATTGAATTGCTTCAGCACGCCCATTTCATCGAGTTTCATCGCCGTGTTCAGCGCGGTCTGGCCGCCCATGGTGGGCAGCAGCGCATCCGGGCGTTCTTTCTCGATGATCTTGGCAACGGTCGCAGGCGTGATGGGTTCGATGTACGTGGCATCGGCCAAGCCCGGATCGGTCATGATCGTGGCGGGGTTCGAGTTCACCAGGATGACGCGGTAGCCTTCCTGACGCAGCGTTTTACATGCTTGCGCACCCGAGTAATCGAACTCGCAGGCCTGGCCGATGACAATCGGGCCGGCGCCTATGATCAGGATGCTTTTGATATCCGTGCGTTTCGGCATGTTTCAAACCAATCCGTGCGCTTACTTTTTCTTCTTATGGTCGGCGATCGCTTTGACGAAGCGATTGAACAAGTAGTGGCTGTCTTGCGGGCCCGGCGAGGCTTCGGGGTGGTACTGCACCGAGAACACCGGCTTGTCGGTGGCGCGCATGCCCTCGACGATGCCGTCAAACAGCGACTTGTGTGTTTCAACGACGTTCTTGGGTAAAGATGTGCGATCAACCGCGAAGCCGTGGTTCTGCGAGGTGATTTCCACCTTACCGGTTTCCATGTCCTGCACGGGCTGGTTCGCGCCGCGGTGGCCTAGGTTCAACTTGTAGGTCTTGGCGCCAAAGGCCAGCGACAGAATCTGGTGACCCAAGCAGATCCCAAAGATCGGCTTGCCCGCGTCGATCAGTTTTTTGATTTCCGGCACGGCATAAACGCCAGTGGCCGCCGGGTCGCCGGGGCCGTTCGACAGGAAAATGCCGTCCGGGTTGTGACGTAAGATTTCATCGGCCGTCGCCGTGGCGGGCACAACCGTCACTTTGCAGCCGGTGTCGGCCAGGCAGCGCAAAATGTTGCGCTTGGCGCCGTAGTCGATGGCGACAACGTGGTGGTCAGCTTTGCGGCCGTCTTTTGTCAGGTCGCCAAAGCCCTTGCCTTTGGTCCAACGTGTCTCGGTCCACGAGTACGTTTGGCGGCAGGTCACGTCCTTCGCCAGGTCCATGCCGTTCAGGCCGGGCCATGCCTTGGCTTCGGCGATCAGCGCATCAATGTCGAACTTGCCATCCGGATTGTGCGCGATCACGCCGTTCGGCGCGCCCTTGTCACGGATGCGACGGGTCAGGCGGCGGGTGTCGAGGCCCGCCAGGCCGATCAGATTGAAAGACTTCAGCCACGTATCCAGGTGCTGCTTGGCGCGGTAGTTGGACGGCTCAGTGATGTCGTCGCGGATAATCAGGCCGCGCGCGGCCGGTGTGGTGCTTTCCAAATCTTCCGGGTTGGCACCCACGTTACCGATGTGCGGGAAGGTGAATGTGATGATCTGTCCCGCGTAGGACGGGTCGGTCAGGACTTCCTGGTAACCGGTGATGGACGTGTTGAAGACCACTTCACCGACGTTTTTGCCGGTGGCGCCAATGCCTCGCCCCCAAAAC
>JAEUKL010000292.1 GCA_016793005.1 Rhodospirillaceae bacterium
CAAGATGCTGTGGAAACTCGCCGAGTTGATCGAGAAGAACGGCACGCTGCTCACACAAATCGAAGTGCTGAACAACGGCATGCCGCTGAATCCTGCGGGCGGCATGGCTGTGCCGCTGGCGGCGAACATGATGCGTTACTATTCGGGCTGGCCGACCAAAATTTTCGGCGACACCATTGCCGTCGACCCACCCCGCCCTGATGTCGAGGTGTTGACCTACACCCGCAAAGAGCCGGTGGGCGTTATCGGCCAAATCACGCCGTGGAATTACCCGCTGAACATGGCCGTCATGAAACTTGGCCCTGCGCTGGCTACGGGCTGCACCGTTGTACTGAAGCCCGCTGAATTAACGCCGCTATCGACGCTGATTCTGGGTCGCTTGGTGCAAGAAGCTGGCATTCCCGATGGCGTGGTGAACATTGTCACGGGGTACGGTGAAACGGCCGGGGCCGCCCTGACCGCACACCCGGATGTCGATAAAGTTGCCTTTACCGGATCCACCGACGTGGGCCGCATCATCCTGAAAGCTGCCGCCGGCAACCTGAAAAAAGTGTCGTTGGAACTGGGCGGCAAGTCACCCTTCATCATTTTCCCGGATGCTGACCTTGAACGCACCATCCCGGCGGCTGCGTTTGCGGCCTTCTTTCTGCAAGGCCAGAACTGCATGTGTGGCAGCCGCCTGTTCGTGCACAAGCAGGTCTATGACAAGGTCGTCGACGGTATGGCGGCGTTCGCTAAGAACATGAAGATCGGCTTGGGCCTTGATCCCACCACCAATATCGGCCCCCTCATCTCGGCTGAGCAGTTGAACCGTGTCCAGGGCTTCGTCACTGCCGGCCAGGAAGGTGGCGCGACCCTGGTGACCGGCGGCAAACGCCTGGAGGGCAAGGGCCATTTCATGGAGCCTACAGTCTTCGGAAACACAAACCGCAACATGAAAATTGTCCGCGAAGAGATTTTCGGGCCGGTTGTCTGCGCCCAGTCGTTCGATACGGATGATTTGGATAAAGTCGCGGCCCTGGCCAACGATACCGAGTTCGGCCTTGTGGGTAGCGTGTGGACCAAAAACCTCAGCATCGCCCACAAGATTGCATCCCGTGTACGCGCCGGCACGATGGGCATTAACACCCACGGCCTTGCGGGTATCAATGCGCCCTTCGGCGGGTTCAAGCAATCCGGCTGGGGCCGTGAATTCGGCAAGGAAAGCCTGGACCTGTATTTGGAAACCAAGACGGTCGTTGCGCATATGTAAGGCGCGGCCCGCTTCGCGAAGGAGATCGGCTAATGCGTTATATCCTGTTGGTTTTAAGCGCAGTGCTGATCACGTCCCTGTCCGAAGCGGCAACGTTAAGGGTCGGCGGCACCCAAGCGCCGCCGACGTTGGGTAATCCCTATTCGGCCATTGGTCCGCCGCCCAGTGCGGTGTGGCTCGCCATGTTCGACGGCCTCACGGTCTTGGATGAAAACGGCAAGCTGGCCCCTGCCCTTGCCGAGAGCTGGACCAACCCCACGCCGACCACGTGGGTATTCAAGCTGCGCCCGAACGTCACCTTCCACAACGGCGCGCCATTTAATGCGCAAACCGTGGTCGACGTGATGACCATGCTGAAGGCCCCGGAGTCTCAGAAATACATCTCGGTGGCGGAACTGCGGGTGGTGAAAGAGGTCAAGGCGCTGGATGCCATGACTGTGCAATTCACCACCAACGAACCCGACGCCGTATTTCCGAAGCGCTTGAACATCATCATGATCGTCGAGCCCAAAGCATGGGCAGAACTGGGTGCTGACGGCTTTGCGCAAAAACCGATCGGAACCGGCCCGTTCGAGTTGGTGGATTGGGGCAAATCCACCGGCCGCATCAAAATGAAGGTGTTCAAGAATTCTTGGCGCAAGTCGGCCGAGATCGACGCGCTGGAACTGTTTACCATCATGGAAACATCATCGCGCGTGCAGGCCATCATGTCGGACCAAGTCGACATCATCATCGCGCCCGGCCCTGATGATGCGAAACTGCTGAAGGAGGAAGGGTTTAAAATCTCGCAGCCGCCCACCGCCGTGCTGATGAGCATCGCCTTCCGCACCGAACGCCCCGACAAGGCGCCGCTGAAAGACAAACGTGTGCGCCAGGCCTTAAATCTGGCCGTTGATCGCGTGGCCATGGCCCAGCAGATACTGGGCGGAATGGCGCAGCCTGCGTATCAGGGGGCTACCCCCAGCGTGCTGGGCTACAACCCGGCCTTGCCGCCCATTCCCTACGACCCGGCGGCCGCTAAGACGTTGCTGGCCGAGGCAGGTTACCCCAATGGCTTTGATCTCAAATTCGAGGTGCTGACAAACCTGGGCAACTCGGACACGGCGATCTACCAGAAAATGGCCGAGGATTTGGGCAAGATCGGCGTGAAGGTGGAACTGCGGCAAAGCACATTTGCATCGTGGCTGCGCAAATACGCCACCAATGAGTGGGGCGATATTGATGCGTTTTCCATCACCTGGAACTCGGCCCCCTTCCAAGACGTTATTCGCCCGATTGAGTACTTCTCGTGCTTGAAAGCAGCACCGTTCTTTTGCGATCAGTCGGTCATGCCGCTGATCAAGCAAAGCAACCAAACGCTGGATGAAAAAGAGCGCGAGAAACTGCTGCAACAGATCATGGTCCAGTTCCGCGATAGTGCACCGGCGCTATTGTTGGTGGATTTTCCGGCCATGATGGTGACATCACCGCGCATCAAGGAAGCACCGCAGCGCTTCATGGGCGTAGCGTATGAAAAGGTGAAGCTCGCCAAATAAAGCATTTCGTTCGGGGGGAGACTGAGATGAAAACCGCTTTGAAGGCCATCGGCTTTGTTGTCGCCGTCGTGCTGATTGTCGTGGGTGCGCTGGTGACAACCTTTGTTGTCCGCTCGGGCATGCTGGTCGACCGCGGGCCTGAACACGTAACGGCCTGCACCATCATCGACGGCCAGAACAAAAGCGGTGAGGATATTTTGATCGACCGCGAGCGCAATCTTGCACTGGTGTCGTGGATGGACCGCCGCGGCCAGGTGGAAGGGAACCCCACGCCGGGGCTGATTGGAAAAATTGATCTCAGCGCTGCCGAACCCAAAATTGAGGTTGCGACCTTGGCCGATCCGCCGGACCTGCGCACACACGGCATGACGTTGTACATCGGGCCCGACGGCCAGCGCGTTTTATTTGCGATCAGTCACCCCATCGGCAAGCCGCACCGTGTCGAGATTTTTGAAGCTAACGCCGAAGGTGTATACGAGCACAAACAAACCGTGGAAGGCGACGGGTTGTTCAAACCCAATGACATTGCTGCGGTTGGCCCACGCCAGTTTTATGTCGCCAACGACAGCGGCGCGAAAACCGGGCTGGAAAAATTCCGCGAGTCGATGTTGGGCGCGGCCATTGCGCAGATCACATACTTCGACGGCGAGAAGTTCTCGGTTGCTTACGATGGTGTTGCGGCGCCTGGCGGCATCAACGTATCGCCCGACATGGGCACGGTGTATGTCGCTGAAACGCAAGGTCACAAAGTCACAGCGTTCCGCCGCGATGTGGTGACAGGAAAACTGACGCACCTCTATGACATTCCGCTGAATAGTCTGCCCGACAATATCGATGTCGCCGCCGATGGATCGCTGTGGGTCGCATCGCACGCCAACGCGATTGCTCTGGTGCGGCAGTTCGCCGACAAAACCAAAGTCGCGCCCACCCAAATTTTTCGCATTACGACCGAAGGCAAACCCGAAGCGAAGCAAGTGTTCTTCACGAAGGGCGATGTCATTTCCGCCGGCAGTGTTGCCGCGGTCAGCAACGGTAAAATGCTGGTGGGATCGATCACGGATAAGAAGATCCTCCTGTGCGACGAGCCGAAATAGCGCCCCGACTCTCGCAGCGCCATTTTAATTAACATTATCAATATATTATGAGGTATTACGCCCTCGATTCACCTTATCCTTTTGGCTACGGGGCAAACATACTTCGTATCAATATCGAGTGATCTAACCGAAGCGTACAACTGACTCCACCAAGCAACGCAGGAGTCACCACATGTCACGCAACGTGCACGTCACCGGTAAAGAGCGGTACTTTGGCGATGATGACATCATCGTCAGCAAGACCGATCTGAAGGGCCGGATCACTTACGCCAACCGCCTTTTCATGTCGTTGGCAGACTTAAGCGAAGAAAATTGCCTGGACGAGCCGCACAGCCTCGTCCGTCACCCCGATATGCCGCGCACGATTTTCCACCTCTTGTGGGACACGGTGCAAGCGGGGCGGGAGATTTTCGCCTATGTCAAAAATCGGTCGGTGAATGGCGATCACTACTGGGTCTATGCTCACGTCACGCCGTCGTTCGACAAACAAAACAGGGTCATCGGCTACCATTCGACCCGTCGCAACCCCAACCGCGACATCCTACAAAGCAAGGTTATGCCGCTGTACGCGAAAATCCTGCAAGTCGAACACAGCGTCTCTGATCGCAAAGACGGCATGCAGCGCGGTATCGCCATGTTCAATGACGTGCTGAAAACGGAAGGAAAAGCCTATGACGAATTTATCCTCACTCTCTAAAGCGCAACTGTTGGCCGGTGCTGCGGCAGGCGTGTCCCTGGCTGCAGCCGTGTCGGCGCTGATCGTCGACGCCACTGCTGTTCCTGGCGCACTTGGCGGGGTCGCGGTCGCTTTAGGATGCGCAAGCACTTACTACAGTTTCAAGTGCAAGGCGTTCATCCAAAAAATGATCGTCTCGTGCAACGCCATCAATGACGGCGATACGGAATCCCGCCTGACTCGCTTGGGCGAAAAAGGTGAACTGCTGGAACTCGCGAACAGCTACAATGACTCGATTGACCGCCTGGATGCATATGTCCGCGAGTCAACGGCGTCAGTGATGTACGTCGCGAACAACAAGTACTTCCGCAAAATCGACGCGCGTGGTTTGGTCGGATGTTTACGTAAAGCGGCTGATGCAACCAACTCTGCTGTTGATGCCATCGGCACGAAAGTCCGCGATTTTTACCGCGTCACGAACGACTTTGAAGGTGCAATGGATAAAATCGCGCAGTCCATTGGCGGCGCGGCGCAGAAACTGCAAACAAACGCCCGGCAGATGCAGGGCTCGGCCACCATGTCCGCAGAACGCGGCGCCTCGGTGTCCGCTGCGGCGACACAAGCCACGGCAAACGTGCAAACCGTTGCCGCGGCGGCCGAAGAAATGTCGTCGTCGATCCAGGAAATCAGCCGCCAGACCAGCGATGCCTCGAAGATCACCGAACGCGCTGTTGGTGAAGCTACACGCGCCGGCGAAGTCATCCGCAGCCTTGCTGATGCTGCCAACAGCATCGGCATTGTGGTGAAAATGATCACTGATATTGCCGAGCAGACCAATCTTCTCGCCCTGAACGCGACCATTGAAGCTGCCCGCGCCGGTGAAGCCGGCAAAGGCTTCGCGGTTGTGGCCAGCGAGGTCAAGAACTTGGCGAACCAGACGGCGAAGGCGACCGAAGAGATTACCAGTAAGATCAGCTTCATGCAGGGTTCGACTACTGACTCGGTCAAAGTCATCGATGGGATCGCCAAGACCATCTCGGATATCCGGGAAATTGCGAACAGCATTGCCGCCGCCGTGGAACAGCAGAATGCGGCCATGCGCGAAGTTTCGCAGAACGTGACGGAAGCCGCTGCCGGTACCGCATCGGTGCAGCAGGACATCACCGCGGTCAGCGGTGCGGCTGAGAAAACACGTGAAGACTCGGCCGACGTACTGCAAGCCTCGAACGACATCGGCACCCGGACGCAAGAACTCAATACAGCCATGGCGGACTTCGTGGTGAACCTGCGCAAGGTTGTATGAGTAAAGAGCCTGGAGGATGTGGGTTGCGTCACCCCCTCCAGGCCGCCTTACCCCTAGATGATCCTGAGATAACATGACACAGAACCAAAGCCATGCTTCCACCCCGTATCCTGATCGTTGACGATAGTCACACCGAGCAAATCATCGCCTCACACATGATCCGCCTTTTAGGCGGCGATGTGCGTTTAGCGGACAATGGGCTCACTGCAATTGAACTGTGCCGGACTGCGATGCCCGACGTCATTCTGCTGGACTGGAATATGCCCGAGATGGATGGACCGGAAGTGATGCGGACGATCCGCAGCCTGCCTCAAGGCCACAAACCCAAGATCATTTTTTGTACGGCTGAAGACAGTTATGAAAAAATCGCGCAAGTCATGAGTAGCGGCGCCGATTCATTCATCATCAAACCGTTCAGTATCGACACGATTGGCCAAAATCTGGCCTATGTCGGCATCCCCACGACGCCGCAAACAATGCTGATTAAAATCGCAAGCTAAGAAGGCTGTAACCTTAGCTTAACTTTCACACGCACCGGCCTTCATAACCACTGATTGGGCGGCCCCCTTTTTGGACACTTAAGCCTGGGGCCAGCTCATTTATGATTGTGCTCCTCTGGGTGGGGCATCATGGGGGAGCGGACACACATGAAAAAGGCGCTGCGCATTTTAGGTTGGGCCGTGGGGTCGCTTGCGGCGCTGCTGGTCGTTGGTTTTGTGATTGGCGCCTACTACTACCGCGACATTCCGGCCGCCACCCTGGAAAAGAAATACGGCAACACCGAATCAAAGTTCGTCATGCTTGATGGTGTACGGATGCACTATCGCGACGAAGGGCCAACCACAGGCGACAAAGCCACAGCGCCCACGATTGTCCTGATTCACGCGCACTTCGATAACCTGATCTCGTGGGATCCGTGGGTCGAAGCCCTGAAAGATAAGTACCGCGTCATCCGTTTCGACTTTACCAGCCATGGCCTGACAGGGGTTGATCCGTCGGGCGACTACAGCTTGAAGCGCACGGTTGATCTGGTGGAAATGCTGGCTGATCAGTTGCAGCTCGGTACGTTCTCGATGGCGGGCACCTCCATGGGGGGGACCATCGCCATTCACTACGCGACCCGCCACCCCGAGAAGGTGGAAAAGATGATCCTGCTCAGCCCTGGTGCGCTGAACACCCGCGTGCGCGGACGCGATACGCCCCCGCCTCTGCCGCCGGGCATCGACATCGTGAAGTACATTACCCCGCGCTTGATCTTCAAAGGTCTGCTGACGTCAGGCTTCGGCGACAAAAGCAAAGTCACTGATCAGTTGATTGACCAGTGGTGGGAAATGATGCGCCGTGAAGGCCAGCGCGAGGCCGAACTGACGCGTCAGCGCCAGTACATTTCCGGAGATGTCGACGCCAAGATCAGAACCATCACGCAGCCGACCCTCATACTGTGGGGCGAAGCCAACTCTGTGGTGACGGTCGACCAAGCCCGGCAACTCGTTGACCTGATGACCGCGGCCAAGTCGGTAAAGTTGATCACCTATCCCGGCGTGGGACATATGGCCGTTCACGAAGCGCCCGAGCAAACAGCCCGCGATGCCCGTGCCTTCTTCGACGAACCTATTGCCGCCATAGCAGCGCCAGACCC
>JAEUKL010000161.1 GCA_016793005.1 Rhodospirillaceae bacterium
ATGGTGCTGGTGGACGAAGCGTACATTGATCTCATTGATGACCCGGCCGGCAATGCCATGGTCGATCAGGTGCGGGCGGGCAAGAACGTCATCATCGCGCGTACGTTTTCCAAGATTCATGGCATGGCGGGATTGCGGTTGGGTTTTGCCATCGCGCGGCCCGACATTGTGAAGCGCATGAACGATGTGCGCATGTCGTCGCCCAACAAAATGGGCCTGGTGGCGGGCTTGGCCAGCTATCAGGACAAAGAATTCATGGCTTCGAGTAAAAAGTTAGTGCGCGAATGCATGGTGATGACGGCGAAGACCTTGGATGAACTGGGGCTGCGCTACACCAAAAGCCAAGCCAACTTCCTGATGTTCGACACCGGCAAGCCGCTGCGCGAATTTTCTGCCGCCATGCGGGCGAAAGGCATCGCTGTGGGGCGGCCTTTTGCGCCGTATGATACGTGGTGCCGTGTCAGCATGGGGCGTGTCGAGCAAATGCCGCAGTTCCTGGACGCATTGCGCGAGTATTTCAAGAAGGCTTAGCCAAAGAAAGATAGAGCCATGACCACGCGGATTGCGATTATCGGCACAGGTGTTGGGCCGCAAGGCACGAAAACCCCGCCGAAGGAAATCGCAAGCATTGCACGCGTGCCGTATCAGCCTGAGCTGATTGAAACGCGCCTCAGCATCTTTCCCGGAACGCCCTATCAGCGCGGGCTTGCGGCCTTGGGCTACGTCGAGGCCGGCATTCGCGCGCAGGATGAAGGGTATGGTGCGGCGTTCATCAACACGTTTGGTGACTATGGCATTGCGGAATTGAAGTCGGCGCTGATTATTCCCGTTGTTGGCGCGGGCGAGGCAGCCCTGACGCTGGCCGGCACCTTGGGCCGCAAGTTTGCTATCGTCACTATCTGGGCGCCCAGTTTGAATTTTATCTACGCCGAGCGCTTGCAGGCCTGTCGCATGGAAGACCGCTGCGTCGGCGTGTTCAACGTGCTGATTGAGTCCGAAATGCCGGGGCAGGGCGTGGGTGAGGACCCTGTCGCGGCTATGCGGGCGGCGAAAGCACATATGATTGAACGCATTGTGGCTGAAGCTAACAAAGCCGTGGCGGCTGGGGCCGACACAATCATTCTCGGCTGCACGTGCATGGCGCCCATCGGTGCACTAATCGCGAGCCGTATGAATGTGCCGGTGATCGAACCCATGACGGCCGGATATATGGCCTGCGAAACTGCGCTACGTTTAGGTGTGGCGCAAAGCAAAGCAGCCTTTGCAGCACCGCCAGCAGCAGCCCTCCAAGCTGCCCGCGATCTGGTCGCAGGAAACGCTACGATTTCGCCAGACGAAGAATGCGGGGTCTGCATCGTTGCGTCGGCGGCGGAATAGGGCCATTGTCCGGCGCCGTTATTGTTAGCGTCACATCATGTCGGACCAGCAGCATAAAATCCTGAAAGCCATTCTGGCGCTGACCATCGCCGCCAGTTCCTTCGCCATTCAGGTGTTTCTGCCGGCCCTGCCGGCGGTGCAGCGTCATTTCGGCGTATCAGCATCAGATGTGCAACTCACTGTCAGTCTGCCGCTGATTGCCATCGCCATTGGAACGCTGTTCTGGGGTGTGCTCTCGGATCGCTATGGCCGCCGGTCGATGATGCTGTCGGGGCTGGTGATGTTCATGGTGGGCAATATCGCGTGTGCGCTCGCGCCGACGATTGAGTTGCTGATTGCGGGGCGTTTGTTTCAGGCTTTTGGTGGGGCGGCGTGCGTGGTGATTTCGCGAGCCATGATCCGCGATATCTACGGCCGCGAGAAGGCGGCTTCGGTGCTTGCGTCACTTATTGCGATTATGGTGATTGCGCCGATGTTGGCCCCCATTGCCGGCGGCGTTCTGGCGGACACCATGGGCTGGCGCGGCAACTTCATTTTC
>JAEUKL010000330.1 GCA_016793005.1 Rhodospirillaceae bacterium
ACACCGGGCAACGGCTTGTCCCAGCCCTTCCCTGGCGATGAGTGGAAGCCCATGGAAGGGTTCGCCGACGGCGTGGTGAACCTGATGGACGAACTGGGTATCAAAAAAGCACCCGTCTACGGCTTTCACACGGGCGGTGTCTGTGCACTTGCGCTGTGCTTGCGCCACCCAGACCGGTTCACGGTCGCCATCATGAACGGCTACATCCAGATGGATAAAGCCGAGGTGGATGAAATTCTGGAGCATTATCTGCCCGAGGTGAAACCGGATTGGAGCGGATCGCACCTGACCTGGACGTGGGCGCGTTTCCGCGAACAGCTTTTATTCTTTCCGTGGTACCGCAAAGACTTGGCGCGCCGGATGAACTATGACGTGCCGCCGCCCGCACATATTCATATGGCGGTGATGGACTTCCTGAAGTGCCAGGACTACCGCCGCGCCTACCGGCCGGCCTTCCTGTTCGATTGCGCCGCAGCCGTGAAGAACATGAAAGGCAACATGGTGATCACCACATCCAAGACCGACGTGCTGGATAAATATCATCACCTGCTGAAAAACGTGCCCGCTAATGTCACTTTGCTGAACCCGGCGAACCCAATCGAGTCAAAAGAACAGTTCATTAAAGTTATCGCGGACAATCCCTCGCCCGAACCCGCCCCCAGCCTTGCCCCCACCAAACCGATGCCGGGCAAAATTTGGCAGGAGTATTTTCAGGTCGAAGGTTTGGGGCAAGGCGGCGGCTCGATCTATGCGCGACGCAATACCGATGGCTCTGATGGTAAAGGTGGGGGCCGGCCGATTGTCTTTGTTCATGCCAGCGCCGGGTCCAGCAACAGTATGGACAAGCTGATGGCGCCATTCATCGGCAAGCGGCCTGTGATTGCATTCGATCTGCCGGGCAACGGCGAGTCCGATAACCCGATGGGCACAACAGTCACCGTCGAAGCGCAGGCCAAGATTTTGGCACAAGCGGTCAAAGCCGCCGGCTACACCGAAGTAGACGTTCTCGGATACTGGGGTGGCTGCACCGTTGCTGTAGAACTGGCCGTACAAAACCCGAACCTTGTGAAACATATCGCAGCACCGACATTGATGGTGTTGCCAGATGCCGTGCGCGACGAATACTTGGCGCGCTACACGCCCACCATTGAACTGGATGAGAACGGCGCGCATTGGGTGCGCGTGTGGAACATGGTGCGCGATCAGGAGTTGTTTGCGCCCTGGTACAAACGCAAGAAGGAAAACATCATCCGCGACCACGAGCCCAACATCGCCCCGGATGTGATTCATCGCCGCACAGTCGATGTGTTCAAGGCTATCGATATTTATCAATCCGCTTACGGTGCCCATTTCCGCTACCCGGTCTTGAGCAAACTCGCCGATGTGAAATGTCCGATCTTGCTGAATGAAAAGAGCGGCGGTACACGTGAAGCCCTGGCCGCCGGCAAGACCGCTGTTGCAAAGACTGTGTCATTCGCACCGGACGCGCTGGCAAAAGAACTACTTTCATTCTTTGGGTAAAACAAAATGACAGCCGAGATTTGGGGTTACATCCACATTCTGCTGTTTGTGTTCTGGCTGGGTGCTGACGTCGGCGTTTTCATCAGCGCGATCTTCGCCAAGAACCCCAAGTACAGTTTTGAAACACGCATGACGGTGTTGCAAGCCGGCATGATCGTCGACCAATTCCCGCGTGTCTGCTTCGCGCTGATCCTGCCCGTGGGCCTGCATCTGACAAAGGAACTGCAATTACATCCCATCACCACGGGCATGCTGGTGGGCGGCTGGGTGATTGGCCTGAGTTGGATTGCGGTGATCTTCACCATCGGCGCGAACCAAGGCAAACCCATCGCGGAAATTTTAAGCAAAGTGCAGTTTGGCTTTCAGGCCGTCATGGGCCTGGTGTTCACGATCATCGGCCTCAACTCACTGGCAACGGATTCGCCGTTGTCGCAACCGTGGTTCGCGGTGAAGATTCTGCTGTTCGGCTTGGTCTTCTGGGCGGCTTTGGCGATTGATCTTTGCTTCCGCCCGTTTTTGGCGCCCTTCATGGAAATCGGGCAGTTGGGCTCAACACCTGAACGCGAGGAAGCCGTCAGCCGCGCCATTAACAACACGCTGGTCGCGGTGTTCACACTCTATGTGCTGATCGCGGTCATTGCCTTCCTGGGCAAAGTGAAACCGTTTTAGCAACACCCGTTAGTAACCGAGCCAGCCGCAGGCTTTCAACGCATCAACCATGTGTGGCGGCGGCGGCGCTGTGGCCACCACAGCCGGGCGGCTGGGATACAGCGGCAGAGAAATGCTGCGCGAATGCAGCATCAGCGTTTCGCCCTCTTTGGTTTTGCTTTTAATGCCGTAAGTCGGATCGCCCACCACAGGGCAACCTAAGTACTGCGTGTGCACGCGAATCTGGTGCGTGCGGCCGGTGTGAGGTTTCAGTTCCAGCCACGTGCGGCCCTCACCTCGCCCCATCACCTTGTATTCCGTCAGCGCGTCCTGACCGTCCTTGGCGATGATCATTTTCCAGCCCTGCTTGGGCGTTTCTTTTTTCAAGGACATGGCAACGCGGCCTTCCTCGGCGGGCGGCGAACCTTCCACCACGGCCCAGTAGGTTTTCTCGACACGCCCGCCCTGGAACAGCAGGCCGGTTTTACGCAAAGCCTTGGGGTGACGACCCAAAACCAGGCAGCCAGACGTATCGCGGTCCAACCGGTGCGCCAGTGCCGGCGGGCGCGGCAAGCCAAATCGCAGAGCATCAAAGTACTGCTCAAGATTCGGACCGCCCTTGGGGCCGGCATGCACCGGCAAGCCCGCGGGCTTATTGATGATGATAATCAGCGCATCCCGGTAAAGAATGCGCGCCTGAATTTCGTCGGGGGTCATGAGGTCCGGTGCCGTTTCAGGCGTGGGGATAGCTTACCCGCACAATCTGCTCAACCCCTGTTACCGCGCAACCCCTCTTATCCCCCCATCGGGAATTGGATGAAACCATCCGTGGTGCCGCCGGGCCCGGACGAGAGGAAAAAGTCCAAGAGCAGGGGCTGGCCTGCTTGCACCGCGTAACCCGATAAATCGGTGATGCCTTCCTGGGCCAGCACTTCGTCGTCGATATAGAAATTGCCCGTTGCTTCACGTGAAAGTCTTGTCAGGATGATGTGCGCCACATCAGCCAAAATCGCGGGCGTGCGGCAGTGCTTTAAGATTGATTTGCCGCCCAGTTCAAACTCGATGGCCGCCGTAGCAATAGCCGTGCGCGGCCACAGCGCGTTGGCGGCAATACCGTCTTTCTTGAATTCTGCCGCAATGCCCATGGCGCAAAAGCTCATGCCGTATTTCGCCATGGTATAGGCCAGGCACGGCGCAAACCATTTGGGCGATAAATCCGGCGGCGGGGAGAGATTGAGAATGTGCGGATTGCTGGCTTTCTTCAGATACGGCAGGGCCTTTTGCGAGCACAAGTACGTGCCCCGTAGATTGATGCCGTGCATCAGATCGAACTTCTTCATGGAGGTTTCAAGCGTGCCCGTAATGCTGACCGCACTGGCGTTATTGATAAGCACGTCAATCCCGCCAAACGTTTCGGCGGCTTTGGCCATGGCGGCTTCGACTTGATCTTCGTAGCGAATATCAACTTGCAGCGGCAATGCCTTGCCACCCGCCTCTTCGATCTCTTTTGCCGCGGTGTAGATGGTGCCCGGCAGCTTGGGATGTGGGTCGGCAGTTTTGGCGGCAATGATGATGTTGGCGCCGTCGGCGGCGGCGCGCTTGGCTATCGCAAGGCCAATGCCGCGACTACCCCCAGAGATAAAAATGGTCTTACCTTTTAATGTGCGCGCTGCGTCGGCCATGGCGTCCCCGCAAGTAATTGCTTGATTAGCCTGACTTTATCCGGCGCGCATCCGGCGGCAACGCCTAAGTTTATCTTTCAGGGCTTTAACTTTCCGAGACTCCGGCGGGGCCCAATTGCCCTTTCAGCTTTTTCTGCCTACAGTCCGCCCGTTCGCGCACGAGTCCTTAGGTTTTGGTCCTTGGGTTTCAAGATTATGGGTTTGGCCCTTCGCATCACTCGGCAGTTGATGACCGCGCTCAGCATCTTGGTTGTGCTGGGCAGTGCGTTGTCGGCCGCGCATGCGAAAACCACACATCTGAACAGCTTGATGGCGGCCGCCTCGCAGCCTTGCCATCATGCATTGAGTTCAGACGTAGCGCGCACAGACGCAACAACCAAATCGCCGGCCGATCTGTGCCTGGAACTGTGTCTGTCGCAGTCCCCTGATACGAGCCTTGTGCCGATTGCCCTGACAGCGCCAGTGCATGTCGTTACGGTCGATGCGCTCACCTATGTCACCACACCCGCCACGCTGCTGCCCGCGCGCCCTATCAGCTATGCCGCAGCGCCAGTGCCAAAGCTGCGACGAGCACCTTATCCCGCCTCGCCCCGCCTGCTGATTTAGACTGCACATCAAAAACGCCATTCACGCGCCTTGCGTTGGCGCGTGCCCTGCCGCTTTTTTGAGTGCTGTGATGACTTTTTTATACCGGCTTACAATTACCAGCGCGCTCGCCCTGTCTTTAGGCGCCTGCGCAACCGTCGACCAAAAGGCCGCATTTGACGGCGTACGCACAACCATCGGCGCCCGCGTTAACCAGGACTTGATCTGGCGCCATGATACCGCGACCGACGCCGAGGTGGCCGCCAAAGTGGATGCATTGCTGGCCAATGAGATCGCACTTGAATCCGCCGTGCAAATTGCACTGTTCAACAATCGCGCGCTGCAAGCGCGTTATGCCGAGATCGGTATCGCCAACGCGGATTTGGTGGCAGCGGGCTTATTGTCGAACCCTGTGCTCGACATCATGGTACGGCCCACCACCAACCCTGCAAGCGGCGCAAATCTTGAATTTGGCTTGGCCCAAAGCGTACTCGACATTTTCATGCGGCCCGCCCGCAAGCGCGCAGCGCAAGCGGACTTCGACCGTGCGCAAGGCGAGGTCGCCAGCGCGGTCATCAACACCGTGGCCGAGGTGCGCGAAGCGTACGTTGAAGCCTTGGGCGCGCGTAACAGCTTGCGCGTGGTCGAAGAGGTGTACGCTGCCGCTGACGCTTCGCGCGACATGGCGGCCGCCTTCCATAGCGCCGGAAATATATCCGATCTGCAATGGGCCGAAGAACAAGCGCTGACCGAAGATACGGCCGCACTGGTGGACGATGCCAAACTTAAGGCCGTTGAAACAGCCGAAGCCCTGGCGGCGCTCCTGAACGTGGATGCCTCAGCACTGAAATTGCCGCAGCAATTGCCGGCCTTGCCGCAATCCGACCCCAGCATTGCGAACGCGGAGACAACGGCGCTGGAAAAACGGTTGGACGTTGCGGCCAAACGCAAAGCCGTGACGGCGCGGCTGGAAACTTTGCGTCTGAAAACAAGCTGGCGCCTGTGGCATGAAGCCGGGCTGGCCGTATCCGCAGAGCGCGATGGCGACAAGCAGTGGGCCATCGGCCCGACACTGAGCTTATCGTTGCCGATCTTCGATCAAGGAGGGCCCGAGGTGGCGCGCGCCGCCGCCGAGGTCTTGCAGGCCGAGAACGAGTTGAAGAATCTGGAATCGCACGTCCGCGCTGACGTACGTACAGCGTTGGCAAAAGTAGAAACGGCGCGCCGCCAGGCCGAGCGCTACAACAAAACGATATTGCCTCTGAAGCAGGACATCCTGCGGCTGAAACAAGAACGCTATAATTTCATGCTGATTGGCGTGTTCGATGTCCTCGTTGCGAAACGCGATGAAACATCGGCATACATGAACTACGTGAATACGGTACGCGCCTATTGGCTGGCGCGCGCTGAATTGGCCAACGCGATCGGCGGGGCGCCCATCGAGACACCTTCTACGGCGAACGGAGAAAAACAATGACCTCTTCACGCCGCAACTTCTTCTGGTCATCGCTGACGGGCCTTGGGGCTTCCGTGGGCGCATCGCTGGTCGGCCGCGCAGCACTTGCGCAGGACCCGCAACCCCAAACTTCCGCGCCTACCCAACAAGGCTACACACCAGTGCGTACCTTGAACGGTGTAACGCTGCCGTATGAAATGAAAGACGGCGTGAAGGAGTTTCACCTCACGGCTGAAGAATTCGAGCATGAATTTGCGCCGGGCAGTGTCGCGAAATGCTGGGGCTATAACGGGCGTACGCCGGGCCCCACCATCGAGGCGGTAGAAGGCGACCGGTTGCGCATTCTTGTCACCAACAACCTGAAAGAACACACCAGCATCCACTGGCACGGCATTCTGCTGCCCAGCGGCATGGATGGTGTGGGTGGGCTAAGTCAACCGCACATTCAGCCAGGTGAAACTTTTGCGTACGAATTCACGCTGCGCCAGCACGGCACGCACATGTATCACCCGCACGCCGATGAAATGGTGCAGATGGCGGTGGGCATGATGGGCATGTTCATCATTCATCCCAAGAACGGCGAGCCGAAATCGATTGATCGCGACTACGTCATTCTGATGCACAACTGGGCTTTACACCCAGGCACCTACCGACCCGACCCCGCCGTGATGCAGGATTTCGATCTGTGGACTTTTAACAGCAAGGTCTTCCCCGCCATCGAGCACATGGTGGCGCGCACAAACGAACGCATCCGCATTCGTGTGGGCAACTTATCTATGTGGAATCACCCGTTCCATCTGCACGGCCACCAATTCCACGTCACCGGCGGCGACGGCGGCCGCTGGCCCGAAGCGCAATGGCGCTCGGAGGTGACAGAAATTATCGGCGTGGGCCAAACGCGCGACATCGAGTTTGTGGGCATTCCGGGCGATTGGGCGGTACACTGCCACATGTCGCACCACACCATGAATGCGATGGGTCACGAAATTCCCAACACCTTGGGCGTGAACCAGGCTGAGGCGATGCAAAAGGTGTCGGCGCTGCTGCCGGGTTACATGGCCATGGGCGAAAACGGTATGGCCGAGCACCAGGACCATTCTGGGCACATGAAGGGTCCGAAGAACACGCTGCCCATGATGATGGGCAAAGGGCCCTTCGGGAATCTGGAAATGGGCGGCATGTTCACGGTCATTAAGATCCGTGACGATCAGCCTACGGGCGATTACAGCGACCCCGGCTGGTACAAAAACCCGCAAGGGACCGTTGCTTACAAAGTTTCTGGCCCGAAGCGCCCGTCAAAAGCAGCGCCGGTCGACCATTCAAAAATGGATCATTCGCAGATGGACCACTCGCAAATGGACCATTCGCAACATTGAGCACTAAAACTTGTACACGTTCTGCTGGCTAAGATTGAGTGAGGTGGTTATTTTTGTTTCTACGTGTGGGTGAGTAAAACATTTTCAGTTTTTAGGGACACAAAGGGAGAATCGACCATGAAGAAGCTTTTTCTTGCAACCGTTGCCGCCGGTCTGTGCGGTTTTATCGCAACAGCTTCAGCGCACAACACGCTGACCTCGATGGAAGGTTATGCGGGCTACGTGACCGATCTTGAAATGCGCGTCACCCACGGCTGCAAAGGCAGCCCGGTGAAAGAAGTGCGTATTAAAATCCCGGAAAGCGTGATGCGCGTCAGCGTCGGCGTGACACGCGACTGGAAAGTCGAAACCAAGATGCGCAAGCTCGACAAGCCCGTGCCGGGCGAAGGCGGCACCATGATCACCGAGACCGTGGATGAAATTATCTGGAAAGATCCGGCCAGCGTGATCCCGGCGGGCGGTGCGTTTGAAGGCTTCAAGTTCCGCGGCGCGCTGCCGAAGGATGAGGGCAAAATCCTGTTCTTCCGCACCATCAACGTGTGTGAGAACGGCGATGACAAATATGTCGATCTGCCGAAGGAAGATTTGAAAGTCACTGACCCGGATTTCAAGAAAAAGTTGTTCGCATTCCTGACGGCAACGCCGGGCCCCTCGCCCTTCCTGATCGTCACCAAAGCGCCGAAGCCGCAGTATCCATGGGAGCCCGTGGAAATGCCGAGCAAGGCTGAAGCGCCCGCAGGCCAGAAACCGGCTGATCAAAAATCAGGTGGCCCGCAAAAGGCATCGAACTAACTTTGCGTATCGCGGCGAGCCGCACCAACGGCTCGCCGCATCTTCTCTTTCTTCCATACAGCTTACTTGGGTGGCGTTATGATTCGCATTGCTTCTGTTTTGCGCACGGTGATGTTTGTGCTGGCGCTGGGGCTCATACAAACAGCTTTCACGCAGCACGCCTTTGCACACGCGGTGCTTTTGGGCTCGACCCCTAAAGCCAATGAAATGGTCGCTGCGCCGCCCAAAGAGCTGATTTTGAATTTCAATGAAAACGTCGGGCCGATTTTCTTCAAAGTCCTCGACCGCAGCGGCAAGGAGGTCGGCGCACCCGGCGAGATCAAACTTGACGGCAACAACTTGATCCTCCCCTTGGGCGCCGAACTGCCCAACGGAACTTATGTTCTCACCTACCGCGTCATTTCAGCCGACACGCACCCTGTCGGCGCAACGTTTGGGTTTTCCGTCGGCGAGCCTATGGCCGATATGTCGCAAATGAATGCGAGTGCAGAACCCGCCAGCACCGCGTGGACATGGGCTGTCGCGGCGAATCGCTGGGTGCTCTACGCCGCCATGCTGCTGGCCGCAGGGTCAGCGCTATTCACGCTTCTGGTGCCAACACCGGCCAGCGTGACTGCATCGACCTTCAGCCTTGGCAAAGGTGGGGCGATTGCAGCCGCGGTGACATACGTTCTTGCTGTGGGTTTTGGCGGCGCTGAAATGGTGTTGGGTGGCGCGGGCGCATTGTTTGCGGGCGATACCTGGGCGCGCGGCCTGCAAAGCACGCTGACCCCAAGCGCTGCTGTCGGCATTCCGGCGATGCTGGTGCTGCTCTATGCCTATGCCGGCGGCGTTGAGAAACCCAAGGTCGGCGCGTTGACCGTTGGCGCGGTCGCGGCCGTGGGAAGCTTCCTCGTCACAGGACACGCCGCCACCGCCCCGCCGGTGTGGATGATGGCAACGATGGTGGCCATTCACCTGTTCTGTGCTGCGTTCTGGTTCGGCGCACTGTATCCGCTCTACAAGACGACGCAGGTAAACGATGCCGCCGCCGCAGGCGCGGTGATGCACAAGTTCTCGGTCTGGGCCATATACTCAGTGGCCCTCATTGTCCTCAGCGGCATTGTCATCACGTGGGTCCAAGTCCAAACCCCCGGCAATATGCTGTCCACCGTCTATGGCAATGGCCTGTTACGAAAGCTGTTCCTGGTGGCCGTCATTCTGGCGCTGGCAGCGTACAACAAGTTTGTGCTCACACCGGCGCTTGAGAAAGGTGACGCAGCCGGCGCGCAGAAAATCCGCCGTACTATTCGTATCGAGTTCGGGATCTACGTGCTGATCCTGGGGGCGGCCATGACGCTGACACTGACCACGCCGCCGCGCGCCATTGTCGATCAGAGTGCGGCCAAAGCCGCCATGCAGATGGAGGGCTTCAAGACGACGCTCAAGACACAAGATTACAGCGCCGACCTTGAGGTGACGCCGGCCAAGGCGGGCGAAAACATGATCATGGTGACAGTGAAAGGCAATGACGGCCAAGTCCTGACGCTGGCCGATCTGGAAATCACCGCCGCCCTTCCGGCGGCCGGAATTGCCGATGTGCTGATCAAAGGCCAGAATGTCGGTAACGGCATGTGGCATGTGGTGTTCAAGGAAATGATCATCCCTGGCGACTGGACCTTGAAAATTGATGCTTTCGTCACCGACTTCGACAAGGTCGGCTTTGAAACACCCGTAACCATCAAATAACCGCCATGCTGTGGTCTATTGCTAAAAAGGAGCTGACATCGGCTTTGCGTGACGGCCGCGTCATGTGGTCAGCGGCCATCTTCGCGTTGATGCTGGTGGCCTCGTTCGCATCGGCAGCACAACGTTATGCGGTGATCTCAAAAGAGCGCGCCGCAGCCCAAGAGATTGTGAACGCACAGTGGCAGAACCAGGGCGAAAAGAACCCGCACGCCGCCGCCCACTACGGCATCTATGCCTTCAAGCCGGTGACGCCGTTATCGTTCTTCGACACGGGTGTATCGGGCTTCACGGGGGTGTCGATCTGGCTGGAAGCGCACAAGCAGAACATGGCAGAAGGCGAACCAGCGCGCGACGCAACGGCTATTGCACGCTTCGGCGAGTTGACGGGCGCCTTCACACTGCAAATGCTGTTGCCGTTGTTGGTGATCCTTCTCAGCTTTGCGGCCTTCGCCGGTGAACGCGAACAAGGCACGTTGCGCCAGGTGCTGGCTATGGGTGTATCGCCCGTGAAGCTGCTGTTCGGGAAAGCGCTCGGCGTGGCAGCGGCGGCGGGTTTGTTCGTTGTACCGGTGTTTGCGCTGGGTCTAGTTGGGCTGCTGCTCACACCCGGCGGAACAGCGTTCATCGGTCACGGATTGGTGTTGGTTGCGATCTATACGATCTATGCCGCGATTTTCTTGTTCCTCACGCTGGCGGTCTCTGCGGCGGCCGACTCATCGCGTACGGCGCTGATCGTGATGGTAGCGTTCTGGGCCGTATCCAGTGTTGCGCTGCCCAAAGTGGCCGCTGACTCAGCCAGGTTACTGTACGCCACACCGACGACGGTTGAATTCCAGAAGGCCATTGCCGCTGATCTTGAAAACGGCATCGGCGGTAAAACGCTGGATGTTCTGGTGGCCGAGCGCAAAGAGCAAACTTTGCGCCTCTACAAAACCGACACTATCGACAAACTGCCCATCAACTTCCAAGGCATCGTATTGGGCCTGCAGGAGCAGGTTAGCAA
>JAEUKL010000350.1 GCA_016793005.1 Rhodospirillaceae bacterium
AATGCCGACGACAAAGAACACGGTTTGCCATGCGTACATCTCGCCCAAGATCGGCAAGGTCACCGGCGGGGCTGCCGAGACGTACTGAATGATCTGCCCGCCCAGGATCAGCGCCAGGGCCGCGCCCAAGCCAACGCCGGCGTTGTAAAAGCTGATGGCGCGGCCGCGTTTCTCCTTCGGGAAATAATCGCTGATGAGCGACAAGGCGCTCGGCGCCAGGGTCGCTTCGCCGACACCGACCCCAATGCGGGTCAGGAATAGTGTGGTGTAATTCCGGGCGAGGCCGCACGCCGCCGTCATGAAACACCACACCGTGATGCCCCAGCCGATGATGGCGCGCCGGCTGCCTTTGTCGGCCCAGCGGCCGATGGGCAGGCCTAAGATTGTGTAGAACAGCGCGAACGCCAGCCCGAGCAGCAAGCTCATCTCGGTGTCGCTGATACCAAGATCGCGTTTAATCGGCCCCACCATCAACGCCATGATTTGGCGGTCGAGAAATGCCAGGATGTAGGCCAACGTCAGAATACCGACGACGTACCAGGAATAAGTGCTCGACGGATACGGTGGGTCTTGGGTCGAAGGCTCCTGGTTCGGATCGGTGTTCGACATTGCGCATCCCCTCTGCTGTCTAACGAGAGGCGATCATGCGCTCCGTTTCTTCGACAGTGCCACGGTAATGTTTCAGGTTGAAGAACAAAACCCAAGACACCACACCACCCGCAACAGCGCTGACGATCGCGAGCGATGTTCCGACCGCCGTGGGCGTGCCGAAGACCTTGTCGGTCAGCAGTGCAACCGAGAGTGGGCCCAAGCCTAAGCCGATGCCGCTGATGACAAACCAGTACAGCGCTGTGATCTGGCCGCGCATGTTGTTGGGGGCAATCATCATCAACGCTGCGGGGCCGGCCGCTGTGGGCATCCCAGAGCCAATGGAGTGAATGATCATCAACGCCATGGCGATTTTGGGATCAGGGATCAGCGGCACGATGATGGCGACCGGTATCAGGATCAATGTCCCGTACAGGGCCGCGCGCATATGGCCATCTTTCTGTCCGGCTTTGTACATTCTGTCGCCGATGAGCCCGGCCATGGTCACGCCGATGGGCCCGCCCAAACCTAAGATCAGGCCATACCAGAAGCTAACTTCACCAACCGTCCAGCCATGCGTGCGGATAAACACCGACGGCAGCCAGAACACATAGGCATTCCCAATGAACGTCATCACCGACAAGCCCAGGAAGTGCGACCCGAAGGTGCGCCAGCGCTTGCCGATGTAGGACATGACCTCGCTGAAAGGCACAGCTTGCGCAGTTTGTCCCGCCACAAGGTCACGGCGCAGCGGTTCCGCGACCGTCATCATCAGCACTGCGACAACCACGCCGGGCAGGCCGATCGCGAAGAACACCACCTGCCAGGGGAACACTTCGCCCACAATCGGCAAAGTCGTCATGCCGCCTTTCGAGATGGCTTCGATCACGCGTCCGCCCAGAATCATCGCGGCACCCGCACCTAAGCCTAAGCCCCAGGCGTAGACGCTGTAGGCCAGCCCACGTTTGCCGCGCGGGAAATAGTCGCTCAAGATCGAGGTGGCGCAGGGCTGCAAGGTGGCTTCGCCGATACCGACACCGACACGCGCCAGGAACAGGGTGAAAAAGTTTTTCGCGAGACCACACGCGGCCGTCATGACGCTCCAGACCGCGATCCCGACCGCCATGATCGTGCGTCGGTTTTTATGGTCGGCCAGGCGACCGATGGGGATGCCCAGGACCGTATAGAAAATCGCAAAGGCGAGGCCCAGCACCAGGCTCATCTGGGTATCTGTAATCCCCAGGTCGCGCTTAATGGGCTCGACCATCAGCGTCAGTATGAACCGGTCCAGATAGGCGAACACATAGGCCAGCATCAGAATAATGACGACGTACCAGGCATAGCCTTCCGACGGATAGGGCGGTTCGGCGCCGGGCGTGTGCGGCGTGGTCTGGGTCATGTGCGGTTATCCCTTTGAATTCCCCCGCTGGTTCCATCTTTACGGCCCCAGCGCCTCTCTCTCCGGCGGCACTGTAGCCCGGTCCATCTCTGCGGTGGAAGCTTGGGATAGAGCACGGCATAGTACGATGTAGGGGAGTGACCATTTTTGATGCGAGCATGTCATGCCAATCAGTGAGAGGCTGAAACTCAGCCTGATCACGCGCATCGTATTGTTGGGCGCGCTGCCGCTGGCGATCCTGGTCGGCCTGGGAACGTTTTACGTAATCCAGAGCCGTGAGCAAACGCTCGCACAAGCCCACCAGGATGCACTGCAACTGGTGCGTACACTTGAGACCGGGGTGAGCGCCACGCTGCAATCGGCGGAAATTGCCTCTGACGTGATCATTGCCTCGGCGCGGAGTGTCAACGAACGCAATTCTGGGGCCATGGGCGAAATCCCCCAGGGGTTTGTGCGGATGGCGCAAGATTGGCCCTTTATCCAAACGCTCGGCTTCATCAATGCCGAAGGCCGCATGACGCAATCATTGCTGCGCAGCAAGGAAGGCCAGCTTCAGCGCAATTACCTTTTCCACGATATTGATTTTTCCGTTCGCCCCACCTTCACTACGCACCGCACTGCCGATCCAAAATCGGACCAGATTTACATCAGCGAGATGAAGCCGGGGATCGCTTCAAACTCGCCCATTATCATCATGACCAAAGGCGCATGGAGTACGGCGGGCCAATTTCTGGGTGTCTCGACAGTCGCAATTCGTAAATCGGCGCTTGAGGACATTTTCCGCAATGCCACGCCGGTAACCGACGGCGCGGTGACATTATTTCGAAGCGATGGATTGCTGCTGTTCGCAACCCCCGGCACAACGCTGGAAGTGGGCGGCATTTATGATGATTCGCGCCTGATACGCACAGCCGTCTATGAAGCGAGCGAAGGCGCTTACCGCGCGCTCACCGCCGAGGACGGGAAGGAGCGTATTTTTGCCTATCGGGTATCGCCGCGTTACTCGTTCGTGGTGGTGGTGGCGGTCCCCATGCGCAGCGTGATGGCTGAGTGGCGTCAATCGACCATGGTGCTGATATTGGCGTGTCTGCTCAGTGCGGTCGTGATCGTAGCGCTTTTGATGTCGCTGATCCGGCGCTACCGCCTTAACCGCGGCACGCAGGAGGCGCTGCGTGAAAGTGAATCGCGCTTGAAAGACATGGTTGAGTGTTCCAGCGACTTCCAGTGGGAAACCGATGCGAATGGCATTGTGCGCTGGTTTGTCGGTCAGGGCAGTGATTTGTTCCCCGATATTATTGGGCGCAACGTGTCGGAAATATTTGTGGCGAGTTCCGAGCCGCATGACGTGGCCGAGTTGATCCAGCGCCGGGCCGCACGTTTGCCGGTGCGTAACCTGACTGTGCCGGCGCTGGGCCGCGACGGCAATGTTCGCTGGGTGCGCAACAGCGCCAACCCCATTTTCGATGCGAGTGGTGTTTTTCGCGGCTATCGCGGGATTGGCGCGGACGTCACCGAAGTACGCCAGCAGCGCAAAATTATCGAGGCCAAGCGCAAAGACGAGGCGTTGGGGCGGCTAACCAGCGGTCTTGCGCACGAGATCAACAACCTCCTGCAGCCGATTTTGATTTATTCCGACGCAAGTGCCGTGGCCAACAAAAGTGATGCGACATCGTCGTTCTCACGCATCCGGCGCGCTGCGGAAAGTGCATCGGAAATCGTGAAGAACGTCTTGTCCTTCGCGCGCGAAAGCCCGCCCCGCAAGGAGAACGTCAATCTGGCGCAGGCCGTGCGCGATACGCTGGATGTTATTGCGGTGCGAATCCCGGACGGCATCACAGTCACGCTCGATCTGCCCGATCAGCCTTTGTTTGTGTGGGTGGACCGTACGGGCTTTGCGCAAGCACTGACGAACCTTCTCAACAACAGTGTCGAAGCCATAGCAACGCGGCCACATGCGCGCGGCACAATCGTCATTTCGGCCAGCATTATTTTCGCGGATGACAAGCGCTTAGGGTTGCGGGCGGGACAGTACGGCGTGCTGCGCGTCGAGGACGATGGCCCCGGTATTCCTCACGAAAGTTTCGAGAAAGTGTTTGATCCGTTCTTCACCACCAAGTCGCAAGCCGAAGGAACCGGCTTGGGGTTATCGGTGGTGGCGGGTCTGGCCAAAAGCTGGGGCGGCGCTGTGGACGTGCAGAGTGTGCCGGCACAAAAGACCGTTTTCTCGATATACCTGCAACTGGCCGAACTGCAACTGCAAGCGGCCCAGTAGTTACCTGACAGCCCCGGTGAAGAAGTATTTCCCGCCGCTGCGTGTGGCGTTGGGATCAGTGTTGGTTTGCTGGAAGTACAGGCTTGGCGCATACGCCCTGAACGTGCCGGCCTTAGAAAACCCTGCCTCAGCGTACATGTCTTCCAGCGGCAGGCTATAAACCGTGAGCATGAATGGTTCGTTGTTGCAGGTGGCGTCCCAGTCGCGCAGCGAGGCCTGGTAGGCATCCATCTCGTCAAACTGCGGCGCATCACAGTGCAGCATGACGCCGCCCGGTTTCAGCAGGCGATGACATTCCCGAAAAATATTCGGCAAAGCGCCGCGCGATGTTTCGTGCAGCAGGATGCGCGAGACCACCAGATCAAACGAGTGATCGGCAAAGGTGGTCGCCTCCGCGTTCATTTGGTGAAAATGCGCTGCCACACCTAGCGCATTTGCGCGGGCATGGGCATAGCGCACGCAAGGAGCCGCACAATCAATGCCGTGCACCTCGGCATCAGGGAAGCTTACTGCATATGGCAGCGTGTTGTTGCCGATGGTGCACCCCAGGTCGAGGATGCGTTTCGGCTTTAAGCCGGGAAAGCGCTGCTTGATCCAGGCCGCCAGCGTTACGCCCGGATCATCGTTGTGCGGGCCTTGGCTGCCCATATTGTGCACCGAGATTGTGCGATCATACTGCGCTCCGGCGGCAACGTCGTCGGTGGTGAACTCGCTGTGGTATCCGCCGGGCTTGCGGTGAATGTCCAGTTCCGAAAGGTAGTTCGGAATATCCATGTCAGGGTTCAGCGACAGTGAGCCGAGCTTGCCAGAAATACTTTTGGACTTGGCCGCAAGCGCATCAAGCTGACGCTCGATCATGGCGCCGCTGACGGCGTACATGCGGTCTTGGTTATCGGTCCGCAGGCGATACCACAGGCGGTTGGCGTCCACCTGGCGCATATCCTTGGCGATTTCACGCGGGGTGGGTTCGCGTTGGGTCCGGTTTATGAACGCGGGTTTTACGTCGCGCTCAAAAATCCCGCGCAGTTTGGGCCTGATCCGGGTTTCCAGTTTGATCGACAGCGCGCGGGTGAAGTTCTCTTGCGCCAGTTCGTCGTGGTTGGGCCGCGGCATGACCGCGTGCTCGTGGATGACGGGTTTAGAGCGAGGAGCCATGGCGTCGCCTTATGCAATTGGGACGATGCAATCGGGAAGGGCAACCAGCCCAGGCATGATGTCCCAAATGGTGGGTTCGCCCCTGTCCGAAAATCGGCGCGGTCGCGTGATAACCATTGAGCGCGCGCTTGCCCCTGGCTTAACCTGCTTATTCAGGTTCTGATTTCAATCGTTTGCTTCTGGGGGAGGCGTTCGTGTTGCAGGCCATCACAGATTTTTTCAAGGTCAATGAGGCGGAAGAGGCGGCGTCGGATGACAATCCGCTCGCCCCTACACGCGAGGAACATAAACAGCCGGCCGGGCCCATGTTGGCGCTTGCGTTTGGCTGGGGCTTTCTGATCACTGGGCTTTTAACCGGTGGGCAAATGGCGGCGGGCGTGCCGTTCTGGCCCGATCTGATCGAAGCCGCGTTCTGGGGTAACCTTATCAATTTCGTTGTCGGCGCGCTTCTCGGGTATATGGGCTACAAAACGGCGTGCAATTCGGGCCTTCTTTATCGCTACGCCTATGGCCGCATGGGTGTGTACCTGCCCGTGATCTTCCTCGCCATTCTGACCACGGGCTGGCAGGGCATCGTGGTTGGTGCTTTTGGCTTTGCATGGGTTCAGGGCATCGTTGTGGGTCTGTTCGGGCAGACGCAATATGCCGGTGCCGCAGGCTTTGACAGCATCTGGTTTTATGTTTTCGCGCTTTTTGCCGGTGCGCTTTATACCGGCACCACATATGCCGGCGTAAAGGGCATTCAGAAGATCAGCGTGCCGTCGGTGATCATTCTGGTGATTGTCGGCTTCTACGCCGCATATATCAGCATTGAGCAGGCCGGTGGTTGGGATCCGTTCTTAGCCATGTCGGCTACACGTGCCGCCGAAAACCCGATCTCGATGATTACCGCCATCAACATCGTCATCGGCTCGTGGATCGTGGGAGCCGTGGTGATGCCCGAGTACACGCGCTTTGCGAAATCGGGTTGGGTGGCGGTGGCCATTCCCTTCGTCGTTTTGATCATCTCGCAGTTCTTTCTGCAGATCATCGGCGCCATGGGGGCCACGGCCTCCGGTTCGGCCGATTTCACCGACTACATGAGTATCGCCAAGCAGGGCTTGGTTGTGGGCGGCCTGGGCCTGATCGGCATGAGCTTGGCCCTGTGGACGACGGGCGATGCGAACTTGTATTTGCCGGTGATTCAAACGGCCTCGACGTTCCATCTGCGCACCAAGGCCATGGTGCTGTTCTGGGGCACGCTGGGGACCATCTTCGGGCTCGGCATTTACCAGCACTTCTTCGATTGGATTAACCTGATCGCCAATCTGGTGCCGCCATTGGTTGGCCCGCTGATCGTCGATTACTATCTGGTCCATCGCGCCAACTACAACACAAACGATTTGGGCCGCCTGCATGTCTGGAACCCGGTGGCGGTGATCGCCTATGTCGCCGGCGCTGTCAGCACATTCTATACGCCCGAGTGGACCGTGCCCGCTCTGTACGGTTTGGTGGTCTCTGTCATCACTTACGCAGTTGTGTATTACGCAGCTGCCGCGGCCGGGATTAAAGTGGGTTACCGCAAAATTCTGGACGCATGAGTGACTGCGATCTGATGCTGAATGCTTTGAACCTTAGCCGCCGCCGATGGATGCAAACTGTTGGCGGCGGTGTTGCTTGTACCGCCCTTGCGCCACTGGGCGCAGGGGCCGCATTTGCGCGCCACGATAGCCTGCCCGAAGTTCTTACGGCGGCCATCGTTCAATCGCATGCCCAAGCAGCCGATGAAATATTGCGCGATCTTGCTCAGGTGCTGGATCAGAGCCGTAAAGATTTGATCTGTTTCCCGGCCCTGGGCCATGCCGTTTCGGTTTCAGCGCTGCGGGCTATTGCCGCTCACGCGCGGGCGGCGGCAGTACATGTTGCCATCGGCGACAGCCTGATCACGCCGGACGGTGATATCCTTTCGGGGCTTGGCGTTCACCAAACGCAGCTGGGCGCCATCGCCTTGGTGCCCTCGCTGTTCAAACCGGCTAAAATTGCGGGCGCAGATATTCTGTTGCATCTCTCGGCGCAACCAGTCTCGTTTGTGCGGGCGCAAACTCTGGCTGTGGACAGCCGTGCACACCTGATTGCTGCAACGCCGGTTGGCGATGCCTTTCTGCAAGCGACCGGCAGCGTGATCTTTTCACCCGTGGGTGAGGTGTTGGCCGCCGCCGGGACGGCGTGGACGCAAACACTGACCGCTCCGCTTCATGTGGCGCATTGGCGGGATGCATTGGTCCAAGTTTAAGAATGTTACTCCGGCGCCAATTCGGCTTCGGCGCGCAGCGTGCGGATATCGGTGATCAGCACATCGCCATGGGCTTCGGCCCGGATCGCCCCTGCCGCCTTTAATTGCGAGAACGAACGGCTGACGGTTTCCATCGTCAGGCCCAGGAAGTCGGCGATGTCCTGGCGCGTCATGGGTACATGAATGCGCGTTTCCTCCAGGCCCAGCAATTCCTGGCGGCCTTGCAGGTGCAGAATGAAAGACGCCACGCGCGCTTTGGAATTTTTGCGGCCCAGGGTGAAAATCAGGTCCATCGCATTGTTGAGGATGCGCGATGACATTTCGGCAAATGCGGCGCCCAGTTCCGCGCGCGTCGCCAGTTCATGCTGCAATTTTGCCTTGGGTATCGACCACAGGCTGCCGCCGGTCATGGCTTCGGCGCCTGTGTTGTGCTGCGGTGTAAACACCAGGCCCAGGAAGTCGCCGGGGAACAGGAACGCCAGGATTTGCCGCTCGCCGTTCTCGCCGAAGCGCGTGACCACGACGTTGCCCTCGATCACGCAGAACACATCGTTGACCGGATCGCCTTCGCGGAACAGGACTTCGCCAGGCTGAAATGCGGTCCTTTTGCC
>JAEUKL010000351.1 GCA_016793005.1 Rhodospirillaceae bacterium
TAGTGGTTGAACGCGCCATCGAAGGGCAACGCAACGACCGCATTAAATTGGACCGCGCGCCATGGTCGGTCGATAAATTTGTAAAACGCACACTCAAGCACACCATCTGGCTGCTGATTGGTGTTGCAACCGGCGGGGCCTGGGTTTTTTACTTCGCTGACGCCCCAACCTTAATGGGGGACTTGCTGACATTCTCAGCCACCAGCGAGACCTATTTCTTTATCGCACTGTTCACAGTGACCACGTACATCCTGGGCGGCCATGCCCGTGAACAGGTTTGCACGTATATGTGCCCCTGGCCGCGCATCCAGGCCGCAATGCTGGATGAAGAATCCCTGGCCGTTACATATAGATTTGATCGCGGTGAACCGCGCGGCTCGCACAAAAAAGGCGACACATGGGAAGGGCGCGGCGACTGCGTTGACTGCAAACAGTGCGTGGCCGCCTGCCCGATGGGTATTGATATACGCGACGGATTACAGTTGGAGTGCATTCAGTGCGCGCTCTGCATCGACGCCTGCAACGAAGTGATGGCGAAGGTGAACCGGCCGCTGGGCCTGATTGCTTACGACACAGACTTGAACATCGAGCGACGCAAAAAAGGTATGCCCACGGGCTTCCGTTTCGTGCGTCCGCGCACGATTGCCTACGCCGTCATTCTGGTTCTGGTCTCAAGCGTCATGCTGTTTGCGCTGCTGGGCCGCTCGAACATGGAGATGAGCGTTATTCGCGACCGTAATCCCGTCTACATCACGCTGTCTGACGGCGATATTCGTAACGGCTATACGGTTAAATTACTGAATAAACTGCGCGATCAGCGGACCATGACCTTGACCGTGAATGGCCTGCCCGGCGCAACACTGACCGCGGTCGGCCTTGAGACAGCGGCCGATGGCAGCCTTCAAGTTCCAGTGCAGGGTGATGATTTGCGGCCCATCCGCGTCTTCATCACGCTACCGCACAACAATCAAAAGAGCGAAAGCATGCCGCTGTCGTTTCTGGCACGCGACGAAAATACAAATGAACGGATTGACGTTAAATCTGTTTTCCTAGGACCCAAACCATGAGCACCGCAGACATTACTCCGGCAAACAACGATGCCGCTCCGCTGACCGGCCTGAAGGTTCTGTTTTGGTTGTTGGGCGCATTTGCAGTCATATGCGTCGCGAATTTCGCGCTTATTGGGTACTCGCTGACGACATTTACAGGCGAGACGCAACCCAAGTCGTATGCAGTCGGATTGGATTTCAACAAAACGCTGGAGCAAGTTGCAGCACAACATGCGCGCGGCTTATCGGTCCGGGGCAGCGTTACATCGCCCTTGGCCCGGACCGTCGATATCAAAAGCCTTTATCGCGATAGTGAAGGCACCTCCATGGCCGCACTTACTGTAACAGCGGCGTTCAGTCGCCCGACACACGAAGGCTATGATTTCGAGCAAGAATTATCCAACCGTGGCGATGGCGCATACGGCGCACAAATAAGCACTCCGCTCTCGGGCGTGTGGAATGTGCGTCTTACAGCACTACAGGATGGCGCGCCGCCTTATATCCTCGATTACCGTGTTATCGTGAAATAAGCGTCATTGTGAAATGAGCGCGACAGCACAGCAACCCGCTTACACGCTCGGCGCAGAAACCGCGCTGAACATGGGATGCTGCCCGCCCGGGCAGCTTGCATCGGGTGTGGGCCGCTTACCAGCCGGGCCGCTGTCAATTCCGAACGCTGATCCTTCAAGTTACGTGCGGCGCAAAGCAGACGGCACTTTCGAGTTGTTCTTGATCGTCGAGAACATGACTTGCCCAGCTTGCGTTCCCGACATTGAAAACACACTCAGCAAGCTTGCCGGCATAACGCAGGCCCGCGTGAACCTGACATTGGGCCGACTGCATGTGACATGGCGCGATGCCGATTTCCCGGCCGAGTTGATTGCAAGCACACTCAGCCGCAGCGGCTATCGTGCGATTGCCTACGATGCGGCCATGCTGGACCGGCTGGAAGATCACCGTGATCGGCGTTTGCTGCGGGCACTGGCCGTCGCGGGTTTTGCCAGCGCGAACATCATGCTGCTCTCGGTTTCGATCTGGTCCGGCAATGTTACGGACATGGGAACCGCAACGCGGGACTTCTTTCACTGGATCTCTGCGCTGATCGCGCTGCCGGCCATCGCGTATGCGGGGCAGCCTTTTTTCATGTCGGCGTGGGAAGCTTTGCGCGGCGGCCGGGTGAATATGGATGTCCCGATCTCGCTGGGGGTGCTGCTGGCGACACTTGCGAGTGTAATGGAAAGCATCCGATCCGGCACACACGCCTACTTCGATGCCGCCGTTATGCTTCTCTTCTTCCTCCTGATCGGGCGCTATCTGGAACAGAACATGCGCGGCAGAACGCGCTCGGTGGCGGCAAATTTGCTGGCCCTGAAAGCCGTCGCCGCAACCGTTCTTGAGCCAACGGGTGAGCGTCGGTCATGCCCTGCCGAGCAACTGCGGCCCGGGATGACCGTGTTTGTGGCGCCCGGCGACCGCATACCGGCCGATGGCATCGTCACTCAGGGAAGTTCAGACATCGACGCCAGCCTTGTAACAGGCGAAAGCCTGCCGGTGGCCGCAACGATCAACACCCCCGTCTACGCCGGCACGCTGCCGTTGACAGGTGCGCTTGAGATTTCCGTAACATCAACCGATCAGGACACGCTGCTGGGCCAGATTGTCGAGTTGATGAATACCAGCGCGTCAGCGAAATCGAGCCACGCGCTTTTAGCTGACCGCGCCGCCCGCTACTACGCGCCTGCGGTGCATATTCTTGCGGCCGGTACATTTCTGGGCTGGCTGCTGCTCGGCTCAGGTGGGTGGCATCCGGCCTTGATGAGCGCGGTCGCGGTTCTGATCATCACCTGCCCGTGTGCGTTGGGCCTGGCGATCCCAGCCGTACAAGCAGTGGCGATGGGGGCGCTCCTGCGAAGCGGCGTCTTGCTGAAGTCCGGCGATGGACTTGAACGCTTGGCCAATGTTGATGCCGTGGTCTTTGACAAAACCGGCACATTGACGCTGGGGCGCCCGGAACTCATTGCCGGCACAGGGTATACAGACGCCGATCTGATGCTGGCCGCACGGCTGGCGCAAAGCACGCGCCATCCGCTGGCCGCAGCTTTAACCCGCGCCGTCCCAGCGTTACCGCACGCGGTGCCGGTTCACGAAACAGCCGGATATGGCGTCTCAGCTGTCATTGACGGTCAGGTTGTGAAGTTGGGCAGCCGCCTGTGGTGCGAAGTTCCAGACACGACAGCAGCGGATTCAGACACAAGCGAGCTATGGCTGCGCAAGCACGGCTATGCGCCAGTACGGTTCTCGTTCCGTGACCAGCCGCGCGCAGACGCGCCACTTGTAATCGCAGCACTCAAGAAACTTGGGATGCGGGTCGAGGTCCTGTCTGGCGATCGCATCGCAGCGGTGACGCCCCTGGCACGCATGTTGGCGCTTGACGCCATGACAGCCGAAGCGCGGCCGGACACGAAACTCACGCACCTGCAGGCGCTGCATGATCAGGGCCAAAAAGTCCTTATGGTCGGCGATGGTTTAAACGACGCGCCGGCGCTGGCGGCGGCGTATGTGTCGATGTCGCCCTCCAGCGCTGCCGATATCAGCCAGACAGCCGCAGATATCGTCTTTCGTGGCGAGAATTTATGGCCTGTGATCCAGACCATCCGAATTGCCCGCGCAAGCAAGCAACGCATGATCGAAAACATCGCACTTGCCATTATCTACAATATCTTCGCAGTCCCGATGGCGATGGCGGGGTGGGTCACCCCCCTGATCGCCGCTGTCGCAATGTCTGGCTCGTCAATTATTGTGGTGGTCAACGCCCTGCGTTTAGGCTGGGGAAAGCAAGAGGCCGCACCATGACCGTGCTGATTTATCTGCTGCCGGTGGCGCTTTTTCTCGGCCTCCTTGGCCTCGCGGCTTTTTTGTGGTGCTTGAAACACCACCAGTACGAAGACCTTCAAGGGGCGGCGTACCGGGCACTGACGGACGACGAGCCAGACGGCAACTAACCAACTCCGTCTGACCCCGCCACTACAAACGCACCGGCCCACGGACAGCTTGCGATAGCACCCACGGCACGTCCTGACAGCGCGACATAGTGCTAGTCTAAAATTCAGAGCACATTTAGTATCGCTTTTTTTAAGCAGCATCGGCGGGTCGAATGCGTCAGTTCGGCAATTCGCTGCTCAATCCTATGGCAATGTGCGCATGAAATTATCTGTCCATCATATTGGCGGCCGGAATGGAACGGTGCCGCCCATCGATCCTTGGCGCTCGTTTTGGCCGATCATTGACCTGACTTTATACGATGCCGATGCTGCCGCCGCTGAAATGGCGCTAAAACATTGGCGCATACGCAAGAACAGTTGTGCCAGCGTTGTTGTTAGCGGGAATTGTATCGGTGAAACGCGAGGTGCGTCGCAATTTTACATCTGCTTCGATGGCAGCGCTTCAAGCATGCTGCCCTTTGACCCGGCCTGTAGTGAGTACTCATGGTTCACCGATCAACGTGGAAAGGGTGTCTATAATCTCGGCGAAGCATCGCGGTCACAGGTCATCGAGGTCATAACGTGGCCGCTGGGGACGCTCATTCATGAAGGCAAGGTCAAGCAGCCCAATATTCTTTCGATTGATGCGGAAGGCGCCACCCTTCAGATCTTGAGAGGCCTTGGTGATGAGCACTTTGAAGAGATAGTGGGCCTTTTTATCGAGGCTGCCTTATTGCCGACCCATAAAGGCGAAGCGCCACTTCACGAGATATTGGCGTATGCTGTGGAACGCAATTATCTCTGCATCGACTTCGGCCAGTCAGGCCGATTTTCGCTGGCCGAAATGCATATGGGAGCGTTTGATCGCGGCCCCAAAAGCCACATCGAAGATGC
>JAEUKL010000375.1 GCA_016793005.1 Rhodospirillaceae bacterium
ATCAAGCTGCTGCATCAGTACCGCATCGAAAAGTTGTTGGTTGTCGATAAAAGCTACCGCTGTGTCGGCCTGATTACGGTGAAAGACATCGACAAGGCCCGTGCACATCCGTTGGCTGCCAAGGACGAGCAAGGCCGCCTGCGCGTGGCGGCGGCTACGGGCGTTGGCGGTGACGGCGTGAAGCGCGCTGAAGCGTTGTTGGATGCAGGTGTGGACGTGGTGGTGGTTGATACCGCCCACGGTCACTCGGCCGGTGTTGTGGATGCCGTGAAGCTCATCAAGCGCTTGTCGAACTACACGCAAGTTGTGGCCGGCAACATCGCAACCCCCGAAGCGGCGAAGGCCCTGATCGATGCGGGTGCTGATGCGGTGAAAGTGGGCATTGGCCCTGGCTCGATCTGCACCACGCGCATTGTGGCCGGTGTCGGCGTGCCGCAACTCACCGCCATCATGGAAGTGGCCGAAGAAGCGCGCAAAAGCGGCGTGCCGGTCATTGCCGACGGCGGCATTAAAAGTTCAGGCGATGTGGCCAAAGCCATCGCCGCAGGCGCCAGCACGGTCATGGTGGGCTCATTGCTCGCCGGCACCGATGAAAGCCCGGGCGAAGTGGTGTTGTACCAGGGGCGCACCTACAAAGATTATCGCGGCATGGGTTCGCTGGGCGCTATGGCCCGCGGCTCGGCTGATCGCTACTTCCAGGAAGAAGTGCGCGACAACATGAAATTGGTGCCGGAAGGTGTCGAAGGCCGCGTGCCCTATAAAGGTCCCGTCGGCGGCGTGGTGCATCAACTTGTCGGCGGCTTGAAAGCCTCCATGGGTTATACCGGCAACGCCACCATCCCTGACATGCAAAAGAATTCGAAGTTCCGCCGCGTGACCTCGGCCGGGATGCGCGAAAGCCACGTCCACGATGTGATGGTCACGCGTGAACCGCCGAACTATCGCGTGAGCAACTCTTAAACCTTTTCCGCAGCGTCTTTGCGGGAATTAAACATTTTGAAGCCCGCAGTATGACTCCGTCCGCCCGTGTCCAAGACGCTATTGAGCTGATCGACGCCATTCTGAATTCGTCGCGCCCGGCGGATGGAACAGTGCTGTCGTTTTTCCGGGGCCGCAAGTTTGTGGGCGCGAAAGACCGCCGCGCCATCTCGGACCAGGCTTGGCGCATTCAACGCACGCACGCGAAACTGTGCTGGCTGTTGGGCACCGAAGCCCCCAATGGGCGTCTGCTGGTGATGGCCGACATGATCGCCAACGACGACATGACGCTGGACCGCGTGGCTGGGTTCTTCTCAGGCGCGCGCTTTGGGGCGCCGAAGTTGTCTGAGAATGAACGACGCATGGGCCACCGCGTCGAGGAATATAAGACGCGCACCGAAATGCCGCGCGCTGTGCGTCTGGAAGTGCCGTTCTGGGTGCTGCCCAAGCTGGATGAAGCTTTTAGCAACCGCGCCGATACGGAAATCGCAGCCCTCAACACCGAAGCCGCGCTGAACCTGCGTGTGAACACCTTGAAGGCCGACCGCGAAACCATGTTGAACCAGTTGGCCGAAGAAAACCTGGCTCCGGAAGTAACGTTGCTGTCGCCGCTGGGTATGCGCGTACGCGGCCGTATGAACCTGGCCTCGCATAAGGATTTCCGTAGCGGTAAATTTGAAGTGCAGGACGAAGCCTCGCAAATCTGTGCGCTGATGGTCGATGCCAAGCCCGGCCAGGCGGTGTTGGATTTGTGCGCAGGGGCGGGCGGTAAAACGCTGGCCATTGCCGCGACCATGAACAACAAGGGCCGCGTCATAGCATGTGATGTGGCCACGGGCCGCCTGATCCGCTCAAAGCAGCGTTTACGCCGCGCTGGCGTGCACAACGCCACTTTGCGTATCCTTGAAGGCGATAACGACAAGTGGGTGAAGCGTCAAAAAGGCACGTTTGATCGCGTGCTGGTGGATGCGCCGTGTTCGGGCATTGGCTCGTGGCGGCGAAACCCCGATGCGCGCTGGCGCTTGACGCCGGAAGACTTGGAACGCTTGGCCATCGTGCAAGACCGCGTATTGCACCAAGGCGCTGGTGCGGTGAAAAAAGGCGGGCGGCTGATTTACGCTACGTGTTCGCTGTTGCCTGAAGAAAACCAGAACCGCGTTGATGCTTTCCTGGCCAAGGACAGCAATTTCAAAGTGATCCCGTGGCAGACGATTTGGCCGAACGCGGTGAAAACCGCCATGCCTGAATGGCCGTTCCCGTATCTCACCTTAAGTCCGGCGCGCAATGGCTGCGACGGCTTCTTCCTGGCTGTTCTTGAGCGTGTTTCGTAAGTTTGTATCGTCAGTAAGAGAGTGTGAATGTCTGACCGTATCCTGATTATTGATTTCGGCTCGCAGGTAACGCAACTCATTGCACGCCGCGTGCGCGAAGCAGGTGTTTACTGCGAAATTCATCCGTTCAACAAAGTCACGGAAACTTCGATTAAAGACTTCGGCCCCAAGGGCATCATCCTCTCGGGCGGGCCGGCCTCGGTGATCGAAGCCAACACACCTAAAGCACCCGATGCAGTATTCACGATGGGTCTGCCGGTGCTGGGTATTTGCTACGGCCAGCAAACCATGGTCGCGCAGTTGGGCGGCAAGGTAGAGGCAGGGCATCATCGCGAATTCGGCCGAGCTTCGGTGGATGTAACAGGTAATTGCGGATTGTTCGACGGTGTGTGGCCCAAAGGCGAGAAACAAACCGTATGGATGAGTCACGGCGACCGTGTGGTGTCGCTGCCCGCAGGCTTTAATGTCGTCGGCGTATCGAACGGCGCGCCATTTGCGGCCATCGCCGATGAGAGCCGCAAATTCTACGCCGTGCAGTTCCACCCCGAAGTCGTACACACGATCAATGGGGCCAAGCTCTACAAAAAATTCGTGCGCGACATTTGCGGTTGTAAAGGCGACTGGACCATGGCGGCCTTCCGCCAGCAGGCCATTGATGCGATCCGCAAACAAGTTGGCAAAGGCAGCGTAATCTGCGGACTCTCGGGCGGCGTTGACTCGTCGGTCGTGGCCGCGTTGATCCACGAAGCCATTGGCGATCAACTGACATGCGTGCTGGTGGACCACGGCCTGATGCGTCAGGGCGAAACCGACCAAGTGGTACGTGTGTTCCGCGACCGCTTCAACATCAAGCTCATCGCGCGCGATGCTTCTGATTTGTTCCTGGGCAAGCTCGCCGGCGAAACCGATCCCGAGAAGAAACGCAAAACCATCGGTGCTACGTTCATTGATGTGTTCGAGGAAGAAGCCAAAAAAATCGGCGGCGCTGATTTTCTGGCCCAAGGCACGCTGTACCCGGATGTGATTGAGTCCGTGTCGTTTGCCGGTGGCCCCAGTGTCACCATCAAGTCGCACCACAATGTCGGCGGTTTGCCCGCGCGCATGAACATGAAACTGGTGGAGCCTTTGCGCGAGCTCTTCAAAGACGAAGTGCGCGACTTAGGCCGTGAATTAGGTTTGCCGGAAGAAATGGTGGGCCGTCATCCATTCCCGGGGCCGGGCCTAGCGATCCGTATTCCGGGGCAGGAAATCACGCGCGAGAAGCTGGATATTCTGCGCAAGGCCGATGCGATTTACCTGGATGAAATCCGTAAAGCCGGTCTGTACGACACGATCTGGCAAGCCTTTGCCGTGCTGCTGCCTGTGAAAACCGTGGGTGTGATGGGCGATTCGCGTAGCTACGATTACGCGCTTGCTTTACGCGCCGTCACTTCAACCGACGGTATGACGGCTGACTTCTTCCCGTTCGACATGAACATCCTTGGTTGTGTTGCTACGCGCATCATCAACGAAGTGAAAGGAATCAACCGCGTCACTTATGACGTAACCTCGAAACCGCCAGGCACAATTGAGTGGGAGTGACGGGCACTGGCTGGCAATGTCTAGCAACGGCAGGCATTTCGGCTGAGGGTAAAAGAACTTTCCGCTAAGCGATAGACTGTATGTAAACACAGTATTGCAAGGACGCGGAACATGCCTCATGTG
>JAEUKL010000382.1 GCA_016793005.1 Rhodospirillaceae bacterium
GGCAAAACTTCCCAAAGGAGCCATCGTGATCAATACCGCACGCGGAGGAAGCGTGGTCGATGCGGACCTGATCGCCGCATTAAAATCGGGTCACATCGCGGCGGCTGGCCTGGACGTTTATACAAACGAGCCGCATTTAGACCGCAGGTATATAGACCTTGAGAACGTCTACCTGATGCCACATCTGGGCAGCGCGACGACAGAAACGCGGGAAGCCATGGGTATGCGCGCTATCGACAATATCAGCGCCGTCCTGGCGGGGCATACACCACCTTACCCCGTTTGATTGAGAGGCTAATAATCACGCCCCCTCCGTCACCTTGCGCTCGTTCATACGCCGTTCACATCAGTGATACGATGTTACGAACGTACGAAAAATTCCTTGCAGTTTAATGACATCGCAAGGCAGTGTTTTCGCGGTGAGCACAATATCGGACGGGTCACCAGATGGTTGGTTTCACAGCACTGATCCTCGCAGGTCGCCGCGCCCCCACGGGCGACGGCCTTAACGGCACGCAATTGAAAGCGCTGATGCCGATCTCGGGAACGCCGATGATCGACCGCGTCATCAAAACCGTCAGTGCATCGAAATACGTCAAGCGCATCATTGTCTCCGGCCCTTCAAGCCTGGGAACGTGGACCAACGTGACCTTTGTGCCGACGGGCACCTCGCCGGCCAACAGCATCCTTCAGTTTTTGGAAAATCGTACCGATAACGAACCCGTCTTCGTCACGACCGCCGACCACCCTCTGCTGACCACGGAAATGGTCGATCACTTCCTGAGCGGAGCGATGAAGAGCGATACCGATTTGGTTGTGGGCATGGTCGACAAGAATCTGGTGAAAACCAAATACGCCACCAGCCGCACCGGCTATAAATTCCGCGATGGCGTTTGGAAAAGCTGCAACCTTTTTGCCTGCATGACGCCGCACGTCGCAAAGATGGTTCACTTCTGGCAATTCGTGGAAAAGAACCGCAAGAAACCCTTGCGCGTCGTGCGCGCCTTCGGGCTCTGGACGCTGATCAGCGTGCTGTTGGGCCGCTGGAATTTGCGCCAGGCGCTCTCGCAAGCGGGCGCACGCATCGGCATTACGGTCGAACCCGTCATCATGCCGTGGCCTGAAGCCGCCATCGACGTAGACACGATGGACGACAAAGCGCTGGCGGAGTCCATCCTCGACGCACGGCCGCAACTGGCGTAATTCTCTTTTTTATGGCGACCCTGAAAAGCTACGTCGACGAAGAGGTCGCGCAGTTTAAAAGCGCGCGTGCCTCACACTGCACTGAGGATGCATGGGCCGCGTTAGAGCGCGCGCACATCTTCTCCCAGCCCGATGCCTGGCTGCACACCGCCATGCACTGGCATATGCTGCGCTACGGCCTTGAAACCGGCGATCACCGCGAAGTGCTTGGCCAATTTGTACGCATTCTGGTGGCGGGGGTCGGCTCAGCCCTCGGCAAAGCACCCGCCGGCAACACGGGGCGATCCAATGTCGGGATCATGCAGATCATGCCGGTACCGCCCGAGATCGCCGCAAAGCTTGACGCAGCGCGTAAAGGCTAGCGTTTCGCCCAGGCAGCCGTGACGTTTTGGGCGGTTTCGTAATCCTTCGGGAAATCCACTTCACACCACTTCAACCCATCAATGCTGGCGGTGGTGACATGCAGGCGTTGGGCCAACTTCGCGATGCTGGCCAGGTAAAACGCCTGCAAGCCCGTATCGGTGCGGATGGCGTCTTCCAGTTCTGCAACGAAGGCATTGGCGCCGTCGGCCCGGAACCGGATCATGCCGATGGACTCGGCCGACACGATTGCGGGATCGAGTTTCTTGCTGACGTTCAATACACGGCCCGATGCATCCACCCGCACCTTCATGTCATCATCATCGTAACTGGCTTTGTGATCGACCGTCAGTGTGATCGGCGCCGGCGGAGCTGCGATCAGGCGTCGCACGATGTCTTCATCAATCAGCGTATCGCCGTTCAGCAGAATAAAATCGTCCTGCATTTCGGTGCGCGCCATCCAGCAGGTCGAAAGGTTATCGGCCAAGTGATAAAACGGGTTCAGCACGGTACGCATGACCAGATCGGCCTGCGATAGTTTTTTCACTTCCGCTTCCACTTGTGCGGTTTCAAAGCCCGTCACCACCACGACTGAACTGACACCGCCCGCACGCAACATGTGCACCTGCCAACCCAAGAGGCTCCGCGGGCCGAGTTGCAATAAACATTTCGGGCGATTGGCGGTCAGTTCGCCAAGGCGCGAGCCCTTACCGGCGCTGAGGATGATGGCTTTCAAGCGAAGATCTCTGTTGAGATGTGGAGCGTCAGGCGTTCCAATTGCATATCTCCATACCACGCTTTTCAGCGATGGCACGCAGTTTCGCATTGGGGTTCACAGCCACCCCCTGCCCGGCCCATTCCAGCATGGGGAGGTCAGAGTGATGATCGGAATAAGCGATGGTTTTGGCATCGCCCACAGCCACGGCCGCCTTGATCATGTCCAGTTTATCGGTGCCATAGCAGTTTGGCCCCAGGATACGCCCGGTTAGCCGTCCTGCGGCGTCAACCTCTGCGCGCGTCGCAACGACGTGTTCAATCCCCAACGCCTTCGCAATAGGGATAGCATGAATATCGTTGCTGGCGGTGGCCAGTACGATCAGATCACCGTTTTTGCGATGCTCTTCGATTTTCTTCAATGCACCGGGCCGGCAGCGCCGTGGAATCCACGACCGCACAAATATGTCATTAACCCGCGCCACTTCATCGGCCGACACGCCCGTCGTCACGCATTTCAGCATGACCTGTTTCAAGTCTTTACGCGTCAGCAATTTCAACTTGTAGCCAATGGCAGCAACCAAAATGAACGGCAGCGCGATCAAGCGCCACGGACGGCGCGGAATAAATCGGAAGAGCCACGGCGTGAAGGTGCCGTGTGTGGTGATGGTACGATCCAGGTCAAAAACGGCGATCATGTTTAATGCGTTGCACTGAGGAACGAGCGCACCTCGACATTATTGGCTTTCAGTGCGTAAGCCTGGGCCAGGCGAATACCGTGCGCCAGCAGGCACACGATGGTCCACAGCGCCACCAGCAAAAAGCCGAACCCCGGCAGCCCAAAGAACGTCGCAATCATCAGGATGAACATGTTGGGGTTGCGCCGCGCCGTGAAAGCGCGCAGCCAGTAATCGAACGGCGTCCAGATGTGCATCTCGAATTTAAAGCCCGCGATAAACGCACCTTCAATCAATCGGCCCAGCACGTAACCGGCCATGATGATCCACAACGCCACCATATGCGATGTGTCGGCCAGACCCGCATCGCCTAAGCCGTGCCACCACGCCCAATACCAGAACGGCGGATGGATCATGTCGATGCCATGATCGAACACGTTACCCCACTTGCTTGAGGTGACGGTCGTGCGCGCCAACTTGCCATCGACCGTGTCCAAAAAGGTCATGACCCAAGCGCAGGCAATGCCTAAACCGAACTGCCCGTACCAAAACAACGCAAACGCCAACAGCACGAACACTGCGCTCGCCGCGGTTACCATGTTGGGGCTTAAACCCAGTTTTGCACACAGGCGCGTGGCATGAAACGCCGGTACCGGCCACAGCCACTTGGTCACGAAGTCCGTCGCACCTTTGTACGATGCGCCGAACATGCGCCATTCCACAGCGCTTTGCGTCATGTGGTTCAGCGGCAGCACGAAGGGTACCGCACGCTTTCGAAGTACGTCGTCGTAACACAGTTCAGGCGCATCGGGGCGCGCGACCGGCAAGCCCGGCGGCAGAGCATCCAGGTTTGCACCATCGGCCAGGGCGGCCAACGCCGCCGGATAGTTGTCATCACTTCGCGCGGCCACGGCCTGCAGTTTGCCGTTGATCTCGGTTGCCAACACTAAAGGCCCGCGCTCTAGCAGCTTTTTAATCAACCGGTCCTCCAGCAGCACATCGGCGCGCACCAACAGCACGCGGCGCGGGCTCGACCAGGCCGGCTCCTGAAGCGCCCCGCCCTCATTCTGCCAGCGATCCTCGGCTTTCACATTGGCATAGGCCACATCGGTCACACCGAAGCGCTTGGCAACCCGCTGCATGCGCTCCAGGCTGCTCAAACCCCAGATAACGACGGGGCACTCGCCGACCAGACGGATGATCGTGGCCGCAGGCGCAGAATCAGGGCTATTCATGGCAACTCAAATAAGGCTGAAAACACGGCGCATCTGCATTAGATTATGATTGATAAGGTCAGCGCTGGCAAATGCCAGCCTGGCATACACAATCAAGATAACAGCAATATGAACGATCCCCGCATCAACCGTACCATCGAAGCCTTTGGGTATCCGGCCAACCTCGTAGCCGATTTGGGGGAATGGATGGTGTTGGTGCGCCCGCGCCAAGTGACGTTGGGTTCGGTGGTCATTGCCGCGGCGCATGGGGCCACTTCATTCTCAGAGTTGCCGCCGGCGCACTTCAGCGCACTGGGGCCTGCCATGGGCCGTGTAGAGACGGCGCTTCGAACGCTCTTTCGCTGCGACAAGATGAACTATCTAGCGCTGATGATGGTGGACCCGCATGTGCACTTTCATGTGATCCCGCGCTACGCACAGCCTGCGACGTTCGCGGGACATAGTTTCCCTGACCCCTTCTGGCCCAAGCCCCCTGATGTCACCCAGGCGTTGGATGTTTCACCGGAAACGTTCAAGTTGCTGACGGAAGCACTCAGGACCACGTTAGCGTAGCCAACTAATTATCAGCCACAGTAAATTTACAAAATATACTGGACGCTGTTGAGTTCGCAGAGGGAGAGCACCTCTGCTTCAGTCCTGGAGGACAGCATGCCCCTCACCCGCACCACCGATGCCTGGTTTGTCTCTGGCCTGCGCTCGCCGTTCGCAAAGATCGACAGCGTTCTGGCCCAGGAAGACGCCATTTCGCTTTCTGTCCCCGTCGTGCAAGGCATGATGAAGCACATGCAAGCGGGTACGTATCCCGACCTTGTCCTGTGGGGCAACGTGACCCCCAACTTGGGCTGGTCCAACATTGCGCGCGAAATCTGGATGGATGCCAAGCTTGATCCGCGCGCACCGGCCGCGTCGGTCATCATGGCGTGCATCAGTTCCATCACGCAGGCCTGTTTAGCAGCGGGCTTCGTGGGCCACGCAACCCGCGAGGTTGCCGTGGTGGGCGGTGTCGAAGCCATGAGCCGCTTGCAGATCGGGCTGGGTCAAAGCCTGTCCGACTGGCTGCGCCATGTCATTCAAGCCAAGTCTTTGGGTGAAAAACTGGGCGCTGCCGCAGAGTTGAAACTGAAAGACATCGGACTGTTCATTCCTGCCGTCGCCAACCGCACCACCGGCAAAAGCATGGGCGAACATTGCGAGGAAATGGCGAAGGAATGGAAAATCAGCCGTACGGCCCAGGATGAACTGGCTTACAACAGCCATCTGAACGCCATGAAGGCGCAAGACGCGAAATTTTTCGACAGCCTCATCGTGCCCATTGGAAGCGTGACCAAAGACGCAATCCCGCGCCGCGACACGACCATGGAAAAACTGGCGAAGCTAAAGCCATCCTTTGATCGCACGTCTGGACACGGCACGCTGACGGCGGGCAATTCAACACCACTCACCGATGGCGCGGCAGGCTTGTGGGTGGCCAGCACATCGGGCCTGAAGAAACTCGATAGCGCGCTGCCACGTGTACGATTGGTGGATTTTGAAATCACCTCGGTGAACATCAAGAACGAAGGCCTGCTAATGGCCCCCAGCTACGCCATCCCGCGCCTGCTCAACCGCCACAACCTCAACTATGCGGATATTGAATTGTGGGAAATCCACGAAGCCTTTGCTGCCCAAGTGCTGTGCAACGTCGCTGCGTTAGAGAGTGCCGCGTTCCGTCGCGACAAAGCCGGTGTTGACCGCGATTTCGGCCGCTTCCCATGGGAGCGCGTGAACCCGAACGGAGGGTCATTGGCCATCGGACATCCGTTCGCCGCCACCGGCGCACGCGATCTTTCACAAGCGGTGAAGGAACTGGCCAACATGCCCGAAGGTTCGTTGGCTATCGTCAGCGTATGCGCCGACGGCGGCCAAGGCACTGTGGCCCTGTTGGAAAATGCGAAGAGTTAATCAGCACAAGATATAAACATCCCATGACAGAGATTGAAGTTGCAACGTCTGCACAGGCAGCGGCATTAGCAGACTTAGCGCGCGAGACATTCAGCCAGACCTTTGGCCACTTGTACCCGTCGCAGGACTTGGCCGCATTCTTATCGAAATACACGCCCGACTTCTTCAGCCGTATCCTTTCCGATCCTAAGGACCGTATTTGGGTTGCAACCGATGGCCGCGCCCTTCTGGGGTATGCACATGCGGGCGCTTGCGCATTACCGCATCCTGCTGTCACCTCCACATGCGGTGAGTTGAAACGCCTGTATGTACGCCGCGGCACGCAAGGCAGCGGTCTTGGCGGCAAACTTTTACATGAAGCATTATCCTGGCTGAATACGCCGGGGCGCAAACTATGGATCGGCGTTTGGTCCGAGAACTATGGCGCCCAACGCCTGTATGAGCGTCAC
>JAEUKL010000394.1 GCA_016793005.1 Rhodospirillaceae bacterium
CCCGGCCCCCGCGCCAGCCAGGCCTTGATGCTGGCCGCCCGTGCGCGCGCGTTGCTGCAAGGCCGCTTGGCGCCGTCCATCGACGATGTGCTGGTGCTGGCCAAGCCCGTGCTGCAACACCGCATGGCGCTCAGTTTCTCGGCGCGCGCCGACGGCAAATCCATCAGCGATGTCATCGCCAAACTGTGCGACTACGCCAACCACACCTAATCATTAGCGTCTGATATGTCTTCGGCCACACGCAAACGGCGCGATCTGGAGCACAGCGCAGAGTCTGCGGCAGCACATCTGCCGGGCTTGCTTGTGAATGCGCAGCGCATCGCCGCCAACGTTGCCTTAGGCTCGCACGGCCGCCGCCGCCCCGGGATGGGTGAAAGCTTCTGGCAGTTTCGCGCCTATGGGCCCGACGACACCCCCACCATGATCGACTGGCGCCAGTCGGCGCGCAGCGATGCATTATATATCCGTGAGCAGGAGTGGACGGCGGCGCAAACCGTCGCTCTGTGGTGCGATCTTTCACCCTCGATGCATTTTCGCTCGCGCAAAGATTGGCCCACCAAAGCCGAACGCGCCGCCACGTTGGCTTTGGCGCTGGGCATTGTACTAGTCGAAGGTGGTGAAAAAATTCTGCGCCTGAGTGCTGATGGACTGCCGGTGCGGGCTGCATCGGCGGGTCGGGTCGCGTTATCACAAATGGCCGAACGTCTGGCGCGCGAGTTGGACACCCCCAACGACACGCCTTTTCCGAAGTTCAACACCGGCCTAGCGCGGTTTGGCGCGACGGTATTGATCAGCGATTTCCTGCAACCCTTATCCAACATCGCCGCTGCATTGGATACGTTTGCCGCGCGCAATCAGTCGGTCCATCTGGTGCAGGTACTGGACGCCGCCGAGGAAACCCTGCCCTTCACAGGCCGCGTGCGCTTTGAAGGCCTGGAGGACGAAGGCGATATCATCATCGACCGCGCCGAGGATGCCCGTCAGAAATACATGGCGCGCATGGCGGCGCACCGCGATTCATTGCGCACGCTAGCGGCATCTCATGGCTGGTCGTTCACCACGCATCGCACCGATGCCCCGCCGCACCTCACTTTAGTCGCGCTCCATCGCGCCATCGGCGAGCGCCACAGATGATGGGGCTCGGGGCCATCTCGTTCGCATCACCGTGGATTCTGCTAGCGGGTTTAACGCTGCCGGCGATCTGGCTGCTGTTGCGCATCACGCCGCCGGCCGTCACACGCGTTGTGTTCCCGGCGGTGCGGTTGATGTTTGGCCTGAACCCGACCGAGCGCACACCGGCGCGCACGCCATTATGGCTTGTCGCCTTCCGCATTCTGATCGCGGCTTTGGTGATTGTCGGTTTGGCTGAACCTGTCCTCAATGCGCAACGCCTGAACCAGACCGGCCCCGTCGTCGTTGTGCTGGATGATGGCTGGGCCGCGGCCCGCCGCTGGCCTGAACGCGTCGCAGCCGCACGCGAAATCGTTGAAGGTGCGGAATTGCGCCGCCGCAAAGTGCTGCTGGTGACCACCGCCGCCGTCCCAAAAGGCGTTGAGCCACAATCGTTCGCGCTGGCCGATGCGCGCGATGCCTTAGGCCGCTTGGCGCAGATGGACCCCAAGCCCTGGAACAGCGATGCGGGCGCCGTCATCGCGGGTTTGGAAAAACAAGTGATCGATACTGCGGAAGTCTTCTGGATCAGCGATGGTGTCGAAGCAGCGCGCACAGCCGATTTGGCGCAGACCCTGCAACGGATCGGCACCCTGACGGTGATCCAAGCCCAACGCAGCGACGTTCCCTTTATGATCGCACAGCCCCAACGCAGTGCGAGCGAAGGCGGAACCGCCAAAATCGAAATGCAAGTAAAGCGCGTTGCCGCCGACGGGACCCGTCCCAGCCTTGCCGCCACTGTGCGTGCGATGGATGCCACAGGCGCGGTCCTGGCCGAAACGAATGCCGCGTTTAAAGACGGTGCTGAAACTGCGCCAGCGACATTTGTTGTCCCCAGCGAATTGGCCAACCGCATCGCGCGTTTTGATGTGGCGGGCCAAGCCAGTGCTGCTGCGACCGCGCTGTCGGATGATCGCTGGCAGCAGCGTCCCGTAGGGCTTTTTGCGGCCGCCGTCACCGGCACTACCGCGCCATTGTTGGAAGACGGTTACTACCTGACGCAAGCGCTCGGATCTTCGGCTGAAGTGCGCGTGGGCAACACCCGCGACTTGCTGGCGCGACCGCTTTCACTTTTGATCATTTCGGGTGGGCAACGCCTGACCGACGACGAAAGCAAAGATGTTCAAGCCTGGATCGAGAACGGCGGGGTTCTGGTGCGCTTTGCCGGCCCGCGCCTTGACCCGACAGGCGATAAACTGCTGCCGGTCAAACTGCGCACCACCGGGCGCAACTTGGGCGGTGCCATGTCGTGGGGCGAAGCGGCGGGCCTGGGCGCCTTCCCCGATAAGTCGCCGTTCAAAACGCTGCCGATTCCTGACGACGTGAAAGTCACAACGCAAATTCTGGCCGAGCCCAGCCCCGACCTGCCGGATAAAACCTGGGCGAAACTAAGCGACGGCACGCCGCTGATAACCGCCGAGCGGCGCGGTTCGGGGTGGGTTGTTCTGTTCCACGTCACATCAACGCCCGAGTGGTCGAATCTCCCTCTCTCTGGCTTGTTCGTTGGCATGTTGAACACGCTGCTGGATCTCAGCCAGGGCGTGACCACCACTGATGTGGAAACACCAGCGGTATTGCCACCGCTGACATTGCTGGATGGCTTGGGCCGCGCCGTGCCGCCGGGCCCCACCAGCGCAGCAATTGAAACCGAGAAGTTGGCGACAACTCAGGTCGGTGTCGACGCGCCGCCAGGATTGTACGGCACTGCGCGCGCCAAATACGCGCTGAACCTAGGGCCATCAATTTGGAGCGCCAAGGCTATCGAGGCCTGGCCTTCTGGTGTCAACGTGACACTGTTGGACGCATTGAAAGGCGAGCGCGACCTGAAGCCGTGGATTTTGCTGGCAGCGTTGATTCTGTTGCTGGCCGATTTTGTCCTTAGCTTTGCGCTGCGCGGGTTGATGCCGCGCCTGCCGAAGCTGGGTCCCAGCACCGCTGCCGCGCTTTTAGTTTGCATCGTGTTGGTCAGCGCATCCGCTATGGCCGCCGACAAGCCGCTGGACCCGGCGATGAGCCAGGCGATTTTACAAACGCGCCTGGCGTACATCAGTACAGGCTCGAACGAACTGAACCGCATTTCCGAATCCGGCCTTGCCGCACTGACGCGTGTTTTGGCGGCGCGCACGTCTGCCGAGATGGCGGCCCCGGCCGCGATTTCATTGACGGCCGACAATGTCGGCTCTGAACTGCTGATGGCTTACCCGCTGATCTACTGGCGCATCACGCCCGAGCAGCAGGTGCCCTCCAGCAGCAGCATCAGCGCTATCAACGAATATTTTCGTCATGGCGGCATGATCGTGTTCGACGCGCCGGATCAAGTAGGCGCTGTGGGCGGCGGCAACGGCAGTGCGGGCAGTAAACTGCGCGAAATTCTGGCGCATCTCGACATGCCGCCGGTGGTGCCGTTGAACAATGACCACGTGCTCACCCGCAGCTTCTACCTGGTGCAAGGTCTGCCCGGGCGTTACGCCGGTGGCGCGATCTATGTCGAGCGCGGGTCAAGCTCGAACGACGGGGTCTCATCGGTCATCATCGGCGCGCACGATTGGGCTGCGGCTTGGGCGCGCGATGCGGCGGGCCTGCCGCTCTATCCAGTCGTGCCTGGCGGCGAACAGCAACGCGAGTACGCCTACCGGTCGGGTGTGAACATGGTGATGTATGCCCTGACGGGCAACTACAAAACCGACCAAGTGCACCTGCCCGCCATCATGCAACGCTTGACGCAGTAGGTGAACATGCCCAGCGTCAGCATCGCTTTATCATCAACGGTTCCGCACAGCGTGCTGCTGTCTCTGCTGCTGATTGCGACGGCATTGATGGCCTACGGCATCTGGCGCAAAGCCCGCGGCATTTTCTATCGCGCGCTCCCCATTGCGATTCTTCTTGTCGCTATCGCAGATCCGCGCCTGGTGCGCGAAGAACGCGCGCCGCTGAATGACATCGCGGTGGTGGTGGTGGACGAAAGCCCCAGCCAGAACATCGGCGAGCGCCGCGACCGCACTGAAAAGGCCTTGAGCGACCTTCAACAGCAATTAAGCACGCAACCCAACCTGGAAGTGCGCACTTTGCGTGTAGGCAAGGACGCCCGCAGTGATGGTACCCGTTTGTTTGGCCCTTTAAGCGCGGCGCTGGGCGATATCCCCCCCAGCCGCCTGGCCGGCACCATCATGATCAGCGACGGCCTGGTACATGATGTTCCTGCCCCTGAGGCGTTTGCCGCCAAGCAAGCGCCGCTGCATGTTCTGTTGAGCGGCGAGCAGAACGAGCATGATCGCCGTGTGCGCATTGAACGCGCACCGGACTACGGCCTGGTCGGCGAGCAAGCGATGATCCGCATCATGGCCGAGGATGGGGGCCGCAACGACACCAAGGCACGCCTGCCCATCACGCTGCGCCGCAATGGCAAAGCGATCCAGCAACTGCAACTCGACAGCGGCCAAGTGGTTGACCTGCCGGTGGTGGTGGAAACGCCCGGCGCAAACATCGTCGAAGTGGAAGTGGAAGGGTCTGACGGCGAACTGTCGCGCATGAACAACCGGGCACTTGTGGCCATCAACGGCATTCGTGACCGCTTGCGTGTGCTGCTGATCTCGGGCGAGCCCCATGTAGGCGAGCGAGCGTGGCGCAACTTGCTGAAGTCCGACCCCAACGTCGATCTGGTGCATTTCACCATCTTGCGTCCGTTGACCAAAGACGATGGTACGCCCTTAAGCGAGTTGGCGCTGATCGCATTCCCGATCCGTGAGTTGTTTGAAGAGCAACTGTACGAATTTGACCTGATTATTTTCGACCGCTACAGCCGCAAAGGATTGGTGCCGTATCAATTCATGTC
>JAEUKL010000038.1 GCA_016793005.1 Rhodospirillaceae bacterium
GTGGCCATGATCCGCCGCAAGCATTTGTGTGACGCAATCGTTTCATCTGATAGAATTAAAACCAGCACGCGGGACCAGAAGGGGACTCAAAACAGGGCTGTCTCGTGCGGGTTTCAACACCCCCATCAGCTTTGTGTGCGGCGCAATAATTTCGGCCTTTTCAAGAGCCAATCTTTAGCAAAGTAAGTTCAGTTGACCGACACAGCAGATTTACCGCCGTCTGACCCGAACGCTGAGAACGGCCAACCGCCGAATACGCCTCCGCCGGGAGCACCTGCTGCGGGAGGTCCGTCGGATTTCGACATCACGCCGATCACCATCGAAGAGGAAATGAAGCGCAGCTACCTCGATTACGCCATGAGCGTGATCGTCAGCCGCGCGCTGCCCGATGTGCGCGACGGCTTAAAGCCGGTGCACCGCCGCATCCTCTATTCGATGAAAGAGAGCGGCTACGAGTACAACAAGCCCTTCCGTAAATCGGCGCGTATCGTCGGGGACGTGATGGGTAAATACCACCCGCACGGCGACCAGAGCATCTACGATGCCATGGTGCGCATGGCGCAAGATTTTTCGATGCGCCTGCCGCTGATCGACGGGCAGGGTAACTTCGGGTCTATGGACGGCGACCCGCCGGCAGCGATGCGTTACACGGAATCGCGCCTGGCCAAGCCTGCACATTCGCTGATCGACGACATCGACAAAGACACGGTCGATTTCCAACCGAACTACGACGAAAGCGAGCACGAACCATTAGTCTTGCCTGCGCGCTTCCCCAACCTGTTGGTGAACGGGGCAGGTGGTATCGCCGTCGGTATGGCGACCAACGTGCCGCCGCACAATCTAGGCGAAGTGATTGATGCCTGCTGTGCATTGATCGATGACCCGACAGCGAACGACGAAAAGCTGATGGAGATCGTACCGGGGCCGGATTTCCCCACGGGCGGTTTGATTTTAGGCCATGCGGGTTGCCGTGCTGGCTATGTCACCGGCCGTGGTTCGGTGATTATGCGCGGCCGCACCGAAATCGAAGATATCGGCAAAGACAAGCAGGCCATCGTCATTTCGGAAATTCCGTACCAGGTAAACAAGGCCTCGATGATCGAAAAGATCGCCGAGCTGGTGCGCGATAAGAAAATCGAAGGTATCGGCGACTTACGCGACGAGTCCGACCGTCACGGCGTGCGTGTGGTCGTTGAAGTGAAGCGCGATGCCGTCGCCGAAGTGGTTCTGAATCAGCTTTATAAATTTACCCCGCTGCAATCGAGTTTCGGCGTGAACATGCTGGCCATTAACGCCGGCCGTCCGGAATTGATGACGCTGCGCCAAATGCTGACGGCGTTCATCAGCTTCCGCGAGGAAGTGATCCGCCGCCGCACGGTTTATGAACTCAATCAAGCGCGCAACCGCGCGCATACGTTGGTGGGTTTGGCCATTGCCGTCGCCAACCTGGATGAAGTGATTACGTTGATCCGCAAAGCGCCGGACCCGAACACGGCGCGCGACCAGTTGATGGCCCGCGATTGGCCTGCCCGCGACGTTGAGCCGTTGGTGCAATTGATCGACGAGCCGGACCGCAAGGTTGTCGACGGCACCTATAAGCTCTCGGAAGTGCAGGCCAAGGCGATCTTGGATTTACGTCTGCATCGCCTGACGGGTTTGGAGCGTGACAAAATTCACAACGAGCTGACCGAAATCGGCGGGCAGATCGTGTACTTCCTGGAAGTGTTGCGTTCGAGCGAGAAGTTGTATTCGATCATGCGCACCGAACTGGTGGAGATGAAGACCGAGTACGCGACCCCGCGCCGCACGACGATTGTGGACCTGGAATTCGAAACCGACATCGAAGACCTGATCCAGCGCGAAGACATGGTGGTGACGGTTACGAATTCCGGCTGGATCAAGCGCGTGCCGTTGTCGACCTATCGCGCGCAGCGCCGTGGCGGCAAGGGCCGTGCCGGTATGGCGACGAAGGAAGAAGATTTCGTTACCGCGTTATACGTGGTGAATACGCACACGCCGGTGCTGTTCTTCTCGACGTCCGGCATGGTCTACAAGCTGAAGGTCTACAAACTCCCTCTGGGCACGCCGCAAAGCCGCGGCAAGGCCATGGTGAATCTGCTGCCGCTGAAGGAAGGCGAGACGATTTCGACCGTGATGCCGCTGCCGGAAGATGAAACCACGTGGGGCAATCTCAACGTCATGTTCGCCACCACGGCGGGCACCGTGCGCCGCAATGACTTATCGGATTTCGTGAACATCTTCCGTAACGGCAAGATCGCCATGAAACTGGACGGCACTGATCGCCTGGTTGGTGTCGATACCTGCGATGAGAACAACGACGTGCTGCTGAATACCCGCCAGGGCAAGTGCATCCGCTTCCATGTGGGCGAAGTCCGCTTGTTCACGGGCCGTAATTCTGTCGGTGTGCGTGGCATCAAACTGGCTGATGGGGACGAAGTGATCTCCATGTCAATTTTGAAGCACGTGGACTTCGATACCGATACGCGCAATGCCTATTTGCGCATGGCCAAGAAGCTGCGCGGCGGCGAAGATATCGAAGAAGTGCCGTCAAAGGATGAAGAGGCGGCGGAAGGCACGGATACGAACAAAGTGCTGACGGACGAAGAATATCAACGCCTAGCCGCACTTGAAGAATTCATCTTAACGGCCACTTTACGCGGCTACGGGAAACGTACGTCTGCCTATGAATATCGCGTCAGCGGCCGTGGCGGTTCGGGGATCACCTCGATTGCGACCACGAAGCGTAACGGTGATGTGGTGGCCAGTTTCCCGGTGAAGGGTACCGATCAAATCATGATGATCACCGATGCGGGCCGCTTGATCCGCATGGGGGTCACCGATATCCGTATCGCGGGGCGTTCGACGCAAGGGGTTACGTTGTTCTCGACCGGTGAGGACGAAAAAGTCACCTCGGTTGCCCATCTGCCCGGTGACGACGGTGCCGAACAGGCTTAAAAACAGCTTTTAGAATAGCCGCGTTGCGCACATCGAGGGGGATGGCGATGGCAAAAGCACCCAAAGTGACAAAGACGCCCGCTACTGGGCGTTACCGCATCGGCATTTACCCGGGCACGTTTGATCCGGTCACCAACGGCCACATCGACATCATCAGCCGCGCTGTCAAAGTGGTGGACAAGCTAATCGTCGCGGTTGCAGTGAATATCGGCAAGGGGCCGATGTTCAGTCTTAAGGAGCGCGTAGATCTTTGCCGCGCGGAAGTTTCCAAGCTTAAGCTTTCTGTGGACGTGCCGGTTGAAGTCGTACCGTTCGATACGCTGCTGATGCATTTCGTTCAGGAGATGAAAGGGACCGTCATCATCCGTGGATTGCGGGCCGTCTCGGATTTCGAATACGAGTTCCAGATGGCGGGCATGAACGCGCGATTGAATGACGATGTGGAAACCATGTTCCTGATGGCGTCGGAACATAACCAATTCATCGCCTCGCGCTTTGTGAAGGAAATTGCCCGCCTGGGGGGCGATGTATCGACATTCGTACCGGCCGGCGTGAACAAGCGTATCATCGCGAAATTCAATAAATAGGATTAGCGGAGGATCGGCGATGGCGTACCGGCTCAGTGTCACACTGCTCGGGCTGGCGCTCTGCCTTGCCTCGCAAGCTTTCGCACTTGAGTACAAAATGGTGCCGGGCGCGGGCGGTGTGCCGCTGAACACGGTTGAAGCGGGCGATAAGACGAAACCCGCGATCCTGTTGGTGCACGGTTTCGCGCAAAGCCATTCCAGTTTCAAAAAGCAGTTAGAGTCCGCCGACCTTACGCGTGACTATCATTTGGTGGCTTTCGATCTGCGCGGACACGGCAATTCCGGCAAACCGTGGAAACCCGAAGATTATAAAGATTCAAAAATCTGGGCCGATGACGTAGCAGCTGTGATGGATGCCACCGGCATTCAGAAAGCTGTGGTGGTGGGCTGGTCTTATGGCGGCTTCGTGCTGGCGAATTATGTCGAGCATTACGGTACGGGTCGCATTCTGGGGCTGAATTTGGCGGGCTCGGCCGCAGGGTTGGTGATCCCGCCGTTCCCCGCACCGCCGCCAAATGCTGACCCGGAGATCGCCAAACAGCGTATGGCCACCGCGAAACAACAAATTTCAGGCAATATCGAAGAGAATTTGCTAGGGGCTCAGGGTGGTATTGCCTTCCTGACCAACGGCCCCGGCGATGAAACATGGCAAAGCATTTCACGTGCCGGAAGTTTGCTGCTGCTGCCCTATGTGCGCGCCGCACTTCAAGGCCGCAGCCTTGATAACACCAAAGTCATGCCCATGCTGGCCACACTGCCGGTGCTGGTCACGTATGGAAGTGCCGATGGCGTGATCGGCCCAGTGCAACTGGATGGGCTGAAGAAAGGCCTGAAGAATGCCACGTACTCAGTGTACGACGGGGCTGGACATTCCACTTTTTATGAAGCCGGCGAGCGCTTCAACAAGGAACTCAGTGCCTTTGCGAAATCTGTGCAGCCAAAAAAGTAGAGTAGGCGCTAACCTAGCTTCACTGCCGTGCCGGTGATGGTCACCATCAACAACGTGCGGCGGTCGCCGCCGATGGACTCCGTGTCGATGCTGATACCCACCACGGCATCGGCGCCC
>JAEUKL010000056.1 GCA_016793005.1 Rhodospirillaceae bacterium
CGCTGTTCTTGTTCCTGCAAGCGCCCGCCATGCTGCTGGTGCCGGGCAATACCAGCGCCATGCTGTTCACCGCTGCGGTGATGATGGTGACCTTCAACATCGGTGCCTTGCCCGCCGAGAACGGATTGCTCGCGCGCTACACGCCGGGTAAGTGGCAGGCGACTGCATATGGGATGAAGTTCATCATCTCGTTCAGCTTCTCGGCGCTTGGTATTTATCTGACTGCGAAAGTGAAAGAAGCCACCGGCAGCTTCGATGCGATGTACCTAGCCATGGCCGTGGCGCTGGTGGTGATGTCGGTGATCGCATTGTCGCTACCGGCCGAGGGGCGCGGACTTGCGCGCGCGCCAACCCCATTGCCCGCCGAGTAACCTCAACGCTTTCTGCCGCACCTCTATCAAAACGATAGGAATGTTGCATCTCTCTGCGCAAGGTGTGGTTGTGAACGGGGTGAGGGGCCATCAATGCTGCCGGATCTTGATTTGCTGGATGACCACTTTGTCGTGTTGGCCCGCGCGCACCATGGCCCGGATGCCGCATATGCCCACACGCAAGAAGGCAGCGTAAACCGATTTAACTATGCAGCGGCGGATAGAGCGCGGCTAAGGTCGCGCCCGTTTTCGTGCGCCGCGCTGTCATTTCGTCGTAGCAGTATTTTACGTTGGCGAGCTCATTGGGCCAGCGCGTCAGCAGCATATGCAGTAACTCAACGCCGTAGTCCGGGAAGCCCAGAACGTCGGCAATGCCCACCGCTTTGTAGACATTGGCCGGTTCCGCAGCCGTGGTTACAACGGCTTTTGTGGAGCGGAAGAACAGCAGTTCCAGGCTGATGATCTGCTCGCGCTGAATATAGCTGAACGTTTTGGTGTCCATGAAACTGCGCCGCGCATAGCCGGCCACGTCGTGTGTCATGAACGCAAAGTCCATGTCGGCCATCAGGCGCATGACTTCCCACGTGGGCTTCACACCCTGGTAGACGTCGGTGGTCCAGGTTTCCGCGATTACGGCAAATACACTGTCCCGCAGCGCCGCGCGTGCGCCTTCCAGCACTTCGTATTCAGCGCCTTGCGTATCGATTTTCAAAACATCGGCATCGAGAGGGTACGCGGCGATGGCAGCATCAATCGTAGTTGTGGGAACTTCGATGGTGCGCTGAACCACGCGGCCGGCGGGCAGGCTTTGGCGCATGTCGCCCACACGCGCATGCAAGTGCGTGAGTGCTGTGTTGGGCGGAAACAGGCTTGAGGCTTGTGGTGGATCAGTAATGTACAGCGCGTGCGTGCCGACACTGTTCCATGCCGCAGCCGGAAGGTAGCGGCGCTGTTCGCCGTAGCGATTGTTAAGATGCGCGGCCTCGGTGGCGTCGGCTTCAAAGCCCAAGACCCGCATCAACTCAGGGAACTGTTGGGCGTAAGTCGACCACGGTTCGGGGATATCGCCGCGCGCGCCGCAATCAATCAGGCCAATGGGTGTGTCCGCGATCAGATCGCGATGAGTCTGGCTGAACAGCAGCGCAACGTCGGACCACGTCATGGGCGGGTGGCATTCATCAGGGTGAGGTTACGTGATGAATCCAATCATAAGACCCTGGCCAAGTATAGAGTTTTAGCGATCTAGGAATGCGCGGGCGTGCGTTGCGATGGTGCCGGCATTCAATTGGAACACGCTGTGGGTAATCTCGGGCAGGTCCACAAACGTTGCGCCAGGCACGGCCGTCGCAACGGCTTCGGTTTGTTGCTTCAGCGCGCCGTGGGGGTTCAAAATCGCCATCGGCTGTTTGATCGCCGCAAAGGTTGGGGTTGGGTCGTAGCTGAACACCGCCTCGTAGCCCCACCATTCTTTGTCGCCGGGGCGGATGCGGTCTTGGAACTGCGCGATGCCAAGCTCCAGGCTGATTCCTTCCGCGCGTTTTTTCACGTTGTTGTCCCAGAACTCAAGCACGCGCTTTGGCTCTTCGCTGAACGTCCAGCGCTCGATCTTCGCAAAAGACTGCGCGCGCTTTTCGGGATCCGGGTAGTAGGGCACGGCCGTCAGCACCAGCCGACGCACAAGCTGCGGATAGCGTGCGGCCATGTCGGCCGCAATCAAACAGCCGGTGTGATAGGCCAGAACATCGATCTGGCGTTTGCCTTTGCCGTACCCCAGCGCCTGCAAGGCGTCGGCGACGCCGTCGGCGTAGGTGCCGATGGTGACCGGGTAAGGCGGACGATCAGACTCGCCGTACCCAGGCGTATCCACGGCCATAAGTACGCGGTCTGTGGCCATGTAGGGGATCAGCCCATCAAACGTATGGCCACTGGCCGGGGTTTGATGAAAGCACACCAACGGCGTGCGCGTGATGTCTTTGCGGTCTTTCGGCTGGGCGACGTGAAGGTGGAGTTGCCCGAAGCGATTTGGCGCGTACTGCCGTGTGACGACAGGTGCGGATGCTGCGGCGAATGCGGGCGCAGAGGCAGTCGTAACGATAACACTGCTGACCCCAGATAACAGCGTACGGCGATCAAGCCTCATGTCAGCGGCCTTTTGATGTGGGTTGGCTTAGTTCCACCACGTGTCCATCGGGATCGACGGCAAAGCAGTTGATGCCTTTGATCGGCGTGCCGTCGCCCAGCGTCGCCTCGAACGGTTTGGGCTCTTGCAGAATGCGCGCGCCCAGCGCCACAAGGCGGCGGTGCGCTTCGGCGGCGTCGGCAACCTCGATCATCAGGATCACATCGCCTGCGCCGATTTTATCGGCCACGATCCGGTTGCTGGGCGGCTTGGGCTGGTCGTAGGCAAGCAGGCCCACCATCGCGATCCACGGGTCGCGGCCCTTCATGATCACCAACCGTGAGGCGCCGGGTTTTACATTCAGCGGCAGCGCCATGGGGCGCTCGGGGTCGCGCGGGCCGCCTTTGTCGTACGTGATGGAAAACCCCAGCGCTTCGTAAAACCGGATCGACTTTTCGATGTCGCTGACCAGAAGGGTCGAGCGCCGGACCGCCGGTTCAGCACGCGCAGGCTCTGCGGCCTGGCTTTGATGAATGAGTGGCAGCGCGACGCACGCGATAGCCAGCCCCAACTTGAGCATGTCGTGATCCCCATGTTTCGATACTGAAGTATATGTTGCTAATATATTATTCAGTATGAACACGTTGAATCTTATTATTGGCTAAAAATGGGAATATTTTTCGCTTATGCGGGCGCCGCGCCAGGTCCCGCTCAGCGCGACTAAATCAAGCGAAACGCGGCAACGGTATTGGCGGGGGCAGATTTAGGCGGCCCAAGGGTCGCTTGGCGCGGCTGCCGCAGAGCTAAAGTCGTCCGGAACTGTAGCGTTCTGCGAAGAAATCCATGCGTTTCTTTTCGTAGTCGGTTCTCGGGCTGATGCCGTGTTCGTCAAAATTCATCAGCACATCGCGGGATTTGCTTTGCGCCGGCCAGTTGAGGCGTTTTGCGCCATTGGGGTTGCCGGTTTTTGCAAACGCGACCCAGTACCCGCTGACGATATCACTTAAGGCCCAATCTTGCGCAGTGGGCGTGACGGGAACGCGCTTGCCCAGTGTTTTGAACACGTAGGGTGTTTCCTCGCCGTGGCGTGCGCCGGGAATGGTGCCCCGTTCTGACTCGTACACGTAATCGAAGCGATAGAGGTATGTCGGCTGGCCCACATTCACGTGCTGCCGCGCGAGCCAGCGCTGCGAGCCGAAAAACATATCGAATTGCAGGTTGTTGATCACGGTGCGCTCATCGACATCACCATACAGATCACGAATCTGGTCGCGGCTGATGCCATACACACCCAGCAAGGGATCAGCGCTGTTGAATGTAGCGAGCAAACTTCCTTCCCAACTTGTGGCGCCTGTGAGGTACGGCACTTTGTGTTGGCGGCCTTGAATAAAGACGGGGCCGAGAGGTTCAGGCAGGTATGTGCCGTCCACCACCGGATTCAAAGACCCGAATGCGTGCTTCTGTTGGTACTCCAGAATGCTTTGCCAACTCAGCGTGCGTAAATTTGCCAGTGTGGCTGCGGGTGTTTCAGCCGTTGCTTTCAAAGCATCAGCCATGCTGTCCCCGGTTTTTTCCAGCGATGGCCCGCGGCCAGTATCATCCCTCATGCGCTGCGCAAGGTGCGGCAGCACGTTCGAGCTTTCCGAGATCGCCTTATGAAAAAGCCCTTTCGCGGCGGGCAGCGCCATCAGGTGATTGACCGACACCCCACCGGCCGACATGCCGAAGATGGTGACGTTGTTTGCATCACCGCCGAAGCTTGCGATGTTGTCGCGCACCCATGTGAGGGCGGCCACTTGGTCCGACAGGTAGTAGTTGGCAATAGCGTTGCCAGGTTCGCCAGCACTGAGGGCCGGATGCGCGAACTGGCCCAGGTAGCCAAGACGGTAGTTGAAGGTCACCAGCACTACATCTTGCTTCGCCAAAGCTGTGCCGTCGTAGGCCGCCATGCCGCCGTCGCCCATCATGAAACTGCCGGGCAAAATCCACACCATCACCGGGCGCGGCTTTTTCGGCTTAAGGTCCGTGCTCCAGATGTTGAGCGTCAGGCAGTCTTCACCCATGGGGCGTGGTTCAAGGTCAGCTTTATTGTAGCCGGGGCGAAGTTGCTGCGGGCAAACAGTGCCGAAGGCGCTCGCATCTTTTATGCCGCTCCATTTTTGCGGCGGCTGTGCCGGGCGCCAGCGCAACTCAGCGACAGGTGGTGCGGCATAGGGGATGTTTTTGAACTCATGCACGCCGTTCTCAGTCACGCCGCGCGCGACACCCTGTTGGGTCGCGATTTCGGGACGATTTTGGGCGAGGGCGCTGCCGCTTAAAATCAGGCCCAAAGCCAACACAAAGCACTTATTCATGTACCCCTCCCCCAGCACGTTCAATTTGCCTCTACCCATATCAAACCAACGCAGGCCGAAGGGCCAGAAATAATTGAAGGATCAGAATGGCTTATGATGTTATGGGCAGCGCCCGGGTCGCCGCTTCATAAATGGCGGTATTATAATACCGTCTCAAAAACCCTGAAAAACTGCGGTTTTGGGGTTGACCCTCAAACCCCGATCTCTATATTCCGCGCCTTCGTTGAACCCCGGCCCACAGGCCGTGCGCGTTCACCGTTAAAGACGCACTTACAAACCGAGAACACAATGAAAACCTATCACGCCAAACCAACGGACGTGCAGAAGAAGTGGTTTTTGATCGACGCGGAAGGCCTGATCCTGGGCCGTCTGGCTGCGATCGTTGCCGACATTCTGCGCGGCAAGCACAAGACCATGTACACGCCGCACATCGATACCGGCGACAACGTCATCATCGTCAACGCCGAGAAGGTGAAGCTCACGGGCCGCAAGCTCGAGCAGAAAACCTATCCTTGGTACTCGGGCTACACCTCGGGTCTGAAAGACCGCCCGGCCAAGCGCATCATCAATGGTCCGTTCCCGCAACGTATCATCGAGAAAGCGGTTGAGCGCATGATGCCCAAGGACAGCCCCTTGGCCCGTGCCCAATTCACCAAGCTGAAGGTCTACAAAGGCCCGACGCATCCCCACGAAGCGCAAACTCCGGAAGTGCTGGACATCGCCAGCCGCAATCCGAAGAACAAGCGCTAATTGAAGAATTCGGAACACGAGGACATCATGGCCGAAGAGACCAGAACACTCGCCGATCTGAAGGGCGCCGCTGTAGCAGCCCCCGTCATCGTGCGTGAACCCAAGCGTGACAAGCAAGGCCGCTCGTACGCGACCGGCAAGCGTAAAGACGCGGTCGCCCGCGTCTGGATCAAGCCGGGCAAAGGCAAGATCATCGTCAACACCCGCGAAGTGGAAAAGTATTTCGCCCGTCCGGTGTTGCGCATGCTGATCACGCAGCCGTTCGTGGCGTGCAACCGCCTGAACGAATTCGACGTGATCTGCAACGTCAACGGCGGCGGCCTGTCGGGCCAAGCCGGTGCGGTGCGTCACGGCATTTCGAAAGCTCTGACCTACTACGAACCGGCCTTGCGCCCGGTGTTGAAGGCCGGCGGCTTCCTGACGCGCGATTCACGTACCGTTGAGCGTAAGAAGTTCGGCCGCAAAAAAGCGCGCCGCAGCTTCCAGTTCAGCAAGCGCTAGATTCTTTATTCGGGCGTATTTTTCACGCCAAGTGGTCTCCACTTCTCGGGAAAATACGCCAGAGCACAAATACAAAAGGCCGGTCATCAGACCGGCCTTTTTTGTTTGCGGGTGTGTTTAACAATGTTAAGCGCGCTTTATGTAGCCGGCACTTAACAGCAACTCCTGCAAAAACTCTTCCTGGCGCAGCCGCTCGGCTTTCGCCTCTTCTGCGAGCTTGCCGAGGCCGTACTTTTGGTACAGCGCGTCATGGGTCGGGATGCGCTGTTTTAGTTGTGTGTAGGTGGCGAGCACGTAAGTGTATTTCGGTATTTCTCGGTCCAGCTGGGCAATGTAGTCGGCCATGACATCGTCATCGGGCGGAATGTCAGTGTACTGCGAATGATTGTGGATCTTCGCGTTGTACATTTCATCCAGCTTCGGCAGCGTCAGGTTCTTGTATGCTGTGTACGTGTTGTAAAAATCGCCTAAGCAATTTGTGCCAATGTCAGCCGACGGGTCATTTTGCTTGAATGTGTGGCCAAACCGCTCGAGTTTTTTGAAACACTCATGAGCTACACTCAGGGCGCCGTACAGAATGGCGATCAACGCAAGTTTCTTAAGTGCTTCTGTGCCGATGACATGGCTGGGGTTCCGGAGGAACAACGCATCCTGAATGTCGACGCACGGGCCACGGTCAAATCCGCCGAGATGCATTTCGGCGAGGGAGTAGCGGCTCATGTCGCCCAGCTCAAACAGAAAGAATCCCTCTTCAGATAAATATTCAAAAACGGTGGGGAACGAGGCTTCGCCGATCCGGTATGGAATGAACGGCGCTTCGACAAACAGCGCCAACGTGTTGCGCAGGTTGTGTTCCCCGAGGCCCTTCAAAATCGGATAACCGGCACCTTCGGCGTCAATCGACAGGATGTCCGGCGCGATGACGCTCTTTTGATCAATCAGTGACGCAAGCGTATGAACGTCTACCTGGATTGTCGTGGACTGGTGGGCCGTACCAAGCTTGTAAATGCCGCGGCGCCGATGGGGGCGGAAAACCGCAAACTCGCTATAAGCAGGGTCGAACGGCAGCATGCTCGATGCGCTGCGGTCAAAGCAAAGATGAAAATCAGACGTGCCGTTTTCTTCGCCCAGGCAGGACGTTTGTACATTCACGCTGGCGTAGCCATGCGTTTTCTTCAGGTCCATCTGCTGAATTTTCTCAGCGGCCGCGACATCGGGTTCATACAGCGTGACGTCAATGATCGGGTAAAAGGCGCTCTTTTTATTCAAGGGGGGAATCGTGCCCCAGCGGCCGCCGACGTGATGGAAAGAGAGGTTCATTAAATCCTCAAGGACGAAAGCATCAGCTCACTATACCGCGCCGTTGCCGTAAGACGAGCGCGTTTTGCCCAATGGCCGGTCGTAAGGTCGGCCATATCTTTTTTGATACGGTGTTCAGCTTGCGCAGGACGCCCGTTGGCCGGTCGCTATGCGACTGGGCCTTTTGCCTTACGCTGTGGTGAAAGCGCACACTGTACTTTGCTGAACTATCTGTGGAGAGCGGGTTATGGCGCGCAAAGCAAGTGTCGGTCGGCGAGGGTTCCTGAAAGCAGCGGCGACAGCCAGTGCTGCCGCACCATTGGCCGCTGTCACGCCCGCGCAAGCCGAGACCACAAAGAAAAACATTGCCGCACCGTCGCAACAGCAGATCGCCGCTGAAACATCGCCGCCGAAAGTGGTGCAAGCGGCCAACGGCCAGCCCGGCTCGGACTTCATGGTGGAAGTCATGCAATCGCTGGGCATTGAATACGTGGCTTCGAACCCTGGCTCCAGCTTTCGCGGACTTCAAGAATCCATCATCAACTTCGGCCATAACACGGCACCTGAGTTTCTGACGTGCCTGCACGAAGAAACCTCCGTCGCCATGGCGCATGGTTACGCCAAAGCGTGCGGTAAGCCCATGGCGGTGCTGGCGCACAGCACGGTGGGCCTGCAGCACGCCTCTATGGCGCTTTACAACGCGTGGTGTGATAGGGCGCCCGTCATTACGATTTTGGGCAACATCCTCGATGCGTCCAAACGCCGCCCTGGTGTGGAGTGGCTGCACACGGCCCAAGACCCGGCGGCCATTGTGCGCGATTTCGTGAAGTGGGACGACCAGCCTGCCTCGTTGCAGCACTACGCAGAGTCGTTTGTGCGCGCTTACAAGCTCACTATGGCGCCGCCGCAGGAGCCAGTTGTCATCGTCGCCGATGCCGAACTGCAAGAGCACGAGATTGAAGATCGCAAGGCGCTTGTGATTCCGAAGTATGTCGCAAGCGCGCCGCCCCAGGGCGATGCCGGTGCGGTGCGCGAAGCAGCGCAGTGGTTGGCCAAAGCCAAAAACCCGGTGATTGTCGCCGACCGCATGGCGCGTACCCCGGCAGGCATGGGGTTATTGGTGCAACTGGCCGAAGCCTTGAATGCGCCGGTCATCGATGTGGCGGGGCGTCTCAATTTCCCCACCACGCATTATCTCAACCATTCTACGCGCGCGAAAAAACTCATCAGCGAAGCCGATGTGATTCTGGCGCTGGAAGTGAATGACGTATGGGGCCTTATCAACGAGTTCATCGACAACGGGGAGCACGTTCAGTTTCCCAAAATCGCTGACGGCACAAAGCTGATCACCGTTGGCTTGGTGGGCGAAACGTACCTGAAATCGAACTACCAGGATTTTCAGCGCTATGTGGCGGCTGACCTGCCCATCAGTGGTGACGCCGAAGCCACGCTGCCGGCGCTGACCGAGGAAGTGAAACGCGCGCTGAATGGGGCGAGCACCTCCGCGCGCGGTGATGCGCTCCGCAAAGCGCATGAGGCCACGCGCCAGAAGGCCAAGGAAGATGCACGGTTCGCGTGGGACGCGAGCCCCATCGGCACGTCGCGTTTGGCTGCAGAACTGTGGAACGCCATCAAAGGGGAAGATTGGGCCATGGTCTCGCCGGACCACTTCATCAGTTCGTGGTGCCGCCGTTTGTGGCCCTTCGAGAAACCCTACCAGTACATCGGTACGGCGGGCGGGCAGGGCGTTGGGTACGGCATGGCGGCCTCAGTGGGGGCGGCACTTGCCAATAAAGCACTCGGGCGCTTGTCGGTGAACATTCAGTGCGACGGCGATTTGATGTATGCGCCGGGGGCCATCTGGACCGCCGTGCATCACAAAATCCCGCTGCTGACGGTGATGCACAACAACCGCGCTTATCACCAAGAGACGATGCACATTCAGCGCATGGCCAACCGCAACAATCGCGGCATCGACCACGCGCACATTGGTACGACGATTGATAACCCATTCATCGATTACAGCATGCTCGCGAAATCCATGGGCATGTGGGCCGAAGGGCCTATTACGAACCCCGCCGATCTTGGCCCCGCGCTGAAACGCGCGACGGCCGTGGTGAGGCGCGGCGAACCCGCGCTGCTTGATGTCGTAACACAGCCGAGATAGGAGCGCGCAATGAACAAACTCATCCTCATCTCCGTTCTCGCACTTTCATCAACCGTTGCGCTTGCAGCTTCATCGGTGGAGCGCGGCAAGTCGCTCTATATGAAAGTCGGCTGCTATCAGTGCCACGGCACTGTGGGGCAGGGCGGCACAGCGGGCTTGAAACTCGCCCCCAGCCCGCTGCCGTTCGAGCAGTTTGCGCAGTTCGTGCACAACACCGCCGACGCCATGCCGCCTTACCGCGAGCAAGTCCTCAGCGATGCGGACCTGAAAGACATTCATGCCTATTTGGCCTCGATCCCACAGCCCAAGCCCCTCAAGCAGTACCCACTGTTGAAGGATTTACCGTAGCTACGGCTGCGGCGCACTGATGTTCGTATCAAGCTGATAGATCAGCGGACTGCTATAACGAACGTTAAAGGTGGGCGGCAAGTACAGGCCGCACAGATCGTCACGCACGGGGTTGGCGCGTTCAATGTGATCTTTCAACTGTGCAATGATCTGATCGGTGCCGGTGACGTAACGCTTCGTTGATTCAATGTCGTTCTGCCATCGGGGGCCTGTCATCGCCTTGCGGGCGGTTTGCAGCAGTTCCAGCGCATCCGCAGGTGTTCCCAGCACGGCCGTGGCACAGGCCAACTGAACCCGCGCGGCCACATCATCCGGCTGAGCAGCAAGTGCGGCTTTGAACTGCTCTGCTGCTTCGGCGTAGTGCGCAAGCTTCATCAAAACGTCGCCGATGTTGTAATGAAAGTCGCGGCCGAGATTCTTGTTGCCGCTTGCCGCAATAACAGCCTCCAACACATCGAGGCTCGCTTGAATCTCATTCATGCTGCGGCGAATTTGACTGTCGAGAATTGTTGCCGTCAGCGCATTGACGCCTTTGTCTGATGCGCGTGCCATTGCCAAAATCTTTCGCGCATTTTGATAGTCGCCCAGCAGCAGCAATAACCGCGATAGGCGCAGCGCCGTCACGCTTGTGGGGTGCAGGTCATAAACCTCGCGCGTCAATTTGTAGGCGTCGAAGATGTCCCGGTCGGTGCGGGCCTCGATTGCATAGTTTTCCTGGGCCTGAGCGGCTTTTTCAAGAACGGGTGCGCGGTCGGCGGTGCGCAGGGTCGGGAAGGTCAGGGCTTGCACGTAATATTCGGCTGCGGCAGCGATGTCGCCGCGCGCAGTTGCGCGATCACCCAGGATCAGCAGCAGGTTCGGGGCGTAAAGGACAACAAAGCTTATGGCTGCCAGGGCCATTACGGGGATCAGAAATTTCATCAGCCGCATGCGATTCCCGCCGGAAGGTCAACGATATCGGCGTAAGTATTCGGTTCCCGTACGCGGTCACGCAAGGTGATTAACGAATTTTACCGTCTGCCGGGTCTGGTCGCACGGCGATAGTTTTGTAAACTGGTGGCCTTGGGGCAAGGGGACTGGGCGATGCGGTTTTTAATCGCTGTTTTGCTGGCTGTAGGCTTTGCGCGGGCGTTATTCGCCGCGCCGCTCACCTTTACACAAGGCACTAACTTTGGTGTGGCCGCATCGCCTGATGGCAATGCCCTCGTGTTCGATCTGCAAGGCACGCTGTGGGTTATGCCTTCGAGTGGCGGCGAGGCCAAGGCCATCACGGATCGTATCTCGGATGCCCGTGCACCAGCCTGGTCGCCCGATGGGTCGAAGATCGCGTTTCAGTCGTTCCGCGATGGCGGTTGGCATATC
>JAEUKL010000062.1 GCA_016793005.1 Rhodospirillaceae bacterium
GGCCGGCTTGCCCGAAACATCGGTCATCATGCGCGATGAAATTTTTGGCCCCTGCTGCCATATCACGCCGTTTGACGATGAAGAGGTTGCCATCGCTATGGCCAACGACAGCCCCTACGGCCTTGCAACCGCGATCTGGACACAAGATCTGTCGCGGGCACACCGCGTGGCCGCACAAATCGAAGTGGGCATTGCCTGGGTAAACTCATGGTTCCTGCGCGACCTGCGCACCGCCTTTGGCGGCTCGAAGCGCTCAGGGATCGGCCGCGAAGGGGGCGTGCATGGCTTGGAATTCTACACGGATCTGCGCAATGTCTGCGTTCTTCTCTAAGGTCGTCTTAGCCGGTGTGCTTGCACTGAGCGCGTTTGTTGCAAACGCTGCTGATAGCAAACTTGCGCCGCCAAAAATAACGCTGATCTATCCGTCTCCCGGCGGGCCGGTGTTTGACCGCGTATGCCCACATATTTTCAAAATCCCCGTCGAGGAAAAGTGGATTCTGGAAACCGTGCGCCGACGCGATGAGTTTCAAGCGACGTGGGAAAAAGATGGCCCGCTGTTCCTGAAAACCGCCATCGAGGCCGGCAACCGCCCGTTCCCCTATGGCGAAATGCAAGCAACGCTGTCGGTTTGCGGTACCTGGGCCATGGCCATGCCGCTCTTGATCAACGTGCGCGATTACATGTCGGATAGCACCGCGCCCTATGGGCATGATCTGCCGATCCTGATTTTCCACGAATTGATGCACCACTACACCATGCCGGTAGATGCGGTATCGCCCTTGCGCAAGAAATACGACGCCGAACCGATTGATGTGAAAAACCATATGCACGTTCTGGCGTTCGAAAAGTACGTGTTGACGAAGCTGGGCCGCAAAATCGAGCTAGAGAAGCTCGATTACTATTACCGCAATCAAACAACGCCGAGCTACAAGCGCGCCTGGGAAATTGTGGATACTGAAGGCTATCAGCCGCTGGTCGATGAAGTGCGCAATTTGGTGAAGTAATGGCCAAAGCCAAAAAAGACTTATCAAAAGACAAGAATGTTCGCGCGGTTGCCGATCTGCTGATGAAATCAGCTGCGACGCGGACCTCAGTTGATCCAATCGCTGCGCGCATCCGTGAATTGGGCGCTGATGGCGCCTATGCCGTTCAAGACATTCAAACCCGCGCCTCCCTGAAGGCAGGCCGCAAGATTGTTGGGCAAAAAATCGGCCTGACGTCGCAGGCCGTGCAAAAGCAATTGGGCGTCGATACACCCGACTACGGCATGCTGTTCCATGACATGGCTTATGGAGAAGATGAGGAAATCCCCTTGTCGCGCCTGATGCAGCCGCGCGTTGAAGCTGAAATTGCATTTGTGCTGGAGCGCGACATCGACAACCCCAAAGCAACAATTTCCGATGCCGTGCGCGCGATCGCCTATGCACTGCCGGGGATTGAAGTGGTCGACAGCCGCATCAAGGATTGGAAAATCTCGCTACTCGATACGGTCGCCGACAATGCCTCCAGCGGCGTGTTCGTGCTGGGCGGATCGCCCAAGAAAATCGACAGCTTCGATTTACGCCTGTGCGGCATGAACATGGAAATGAAGGGTGAGTCC
>JAEUKL010000063.1 GCA_016793005.1 Rhodospirillaceae bacterium
GTGGGTTTTAAACGAGCCCGAGAGCCTGCCCCTGCTGGGCAAGGCCTTGGATGCGGGCGTGAATTTTTTCGATACGGCCAATGTGTATTCGGCGGGTGTCAGCGAACAACTGCTGGGTAAGTTCCTGCGCGGAGCCGCCAAGCGTGAAGACGTTGTCGTAGCAACAAAAGGGTTTTACCCCAACGGTTCTCCGCCCAACTTAACGGGGCTCACGCGTGAAAATATTTTCGGCTCCATCGATGCGTCACTACAGCGCCTGGGCCTTGACTATGTTGATATCTACCAGGTGCACCGGTGGGATGAGAAAACGCCCATCGACGAAACCATGCAGGCGCTGGCCGACATTGTGAAAGCGGGCAAGGCGCGCTTTGCAGGTGCATCCAATATGCGCACGTGGCATTTGGCCAAAGCGCAACTTGCGGCACAGAAGATCGGGTTCCGTGGCTACGCTACCATGCAGAACCACTACAACCTGCTTTACCGCGAGGATGAGCGCGACCTGATCCCGTTCTGCGAGGATCAGGGCATCGGCCTGATGTGCTGGAGCCCCTTGGCGCGTGGGCGCCTCGGGCGCGCGGGCCAGCCCGCCGATACATCGCGCGGCGTGGACGACGAAGTGGCCAATACGCTCTATGGCCTGCCGACCGATCCCATTCTTGATCGTGTCACCGCCATTGCCGCAAAGCATAAGGTATCGTCCGCGCAGGTGGCGCTGGCGTGGATCATGGCCAAAGGCATTGTGCCGATTGCGGGTGTGACCAAGGGCCGTCACATAGATGACGCAGTGGCAGCGGCGGCGTTGAACTTATCAGCGCAAGACATCGCGCAATTGGAAGAAGCCTATACGGCGCGCGGGTTGGCTGAATTGCCGTGGAGTTCCAAGAGCATCAAAGATCCGCGCGAAGCCGAGAATGAACAAAAACCGTAAGTTTGATTTCAGTTACACGACCAGTCTTTGGTCAAGGGTTTGCGAAAGACGTTGATCTCGCGCGCAATCGGGCTTTGATTGCGCACACTTAAATTTGCGGCCACAGTCACGGCCGTTTTAGAAATTCAGGGGAGGCACACATGCCCGATGACGCAGCGACAAAACCCAAAGTTTCCACCATGCAGCCGTTTGCGGCGGGCGACTTGCTGTTGGGTGCCACCGATCTGAACGTGCCGGAAGATGATCACGCCGGCGACGGGCGCATTTTCCAGTTCGACAAGAACTTCAATCTCAAAGGCATTCTTTACACCGAGAAGACGACCCACCTGGTGAAGGGCCTCACGTTCGGTCCCGATGGCTTGCTGTGGGCCTTCGATTCAGCCGAGCATTTGATCATTTGGGTCGACCCCAAGACCGGCAAGCAAGTGGACCCGGGCTACAAGTTCCCGCAGCGCCCGTGGTCGTCGTGCTTCTGGGATAAGGCCGGCAACTTGTTCTTGTACGAACACATTACCGGCAAGATGGAGCAGGTGCCCGAGAAGTACCGCCACATGACCAAGTTGGTGCCCGGCACCGATCATGTTGGCTTCGGCAATGTGCTGAAGTTCGACAAGAACCGTAACCTGGTGAAAGAATTCAACACCGAAACCTCGACCAGCTTTGCCGGCCACTTGGGGGTGACGAGTTGCCTCTTGCATCCGTCCGAGCAGCGCCTCACGTACACGACGGAAACGTCGAAGCGCATTATGCAGTACGACATTGTCAACGATAAGCAGATGGCCGATCTCTACACGCTGCCGCAGGAAGCGCGCGAGTTCGTGTTCTGTCTGGGCCAATGCGCCGACGGCACCATTGTCGTCACACGCGGTGCGAAGTGGGAACACATCGACGAAAGCGGCAAAGTTTTGCGCACGTATCCGTTGGAAGGCCCCGGCTGGGCGATCATCAAGGAATCGCTCGACCGCAAGCATGTGTTCGTGAACAGCTTCTTTACTGGCACATGTCTGAAGTTCGAAAAAGACAGCGGCAACGTCGTCGGCAGTTGCCAAGTGCCGGCGCAGCGTTCGCTGGCGGGTTTCGCGGAATATGCGGGCTAAAAGAACAGCTTATTCAAATAAAAAAGGCGGCCTTCGCGGGCCGCCTTTTTGTTGAGTTTCGCAGAGCCTATTGTGCGGGCTGCGCTTCTGGTTGAGGCGCTTCTGCAACGCGCGGCGTCGGTTCGCCATGCTTGAGGCGGACATAAATCGCGTAAAGAAGCACCGATGCATTGATGATGCCCATCATCATGAATGGCGCGTTGTAATACCAGTGGTCAAATAGCCAGCCGCCGAGGCCCACGCAGAAGGCAATGCCGACCGCGCCAAAAAGGTTGAACACACCCAGGATTGACCCGCGAATGCGCGCCGGCGCTTCCTGGCCAATCAACGCGCCGCCCGCCACGACATTGGCCGTCTCGCCGCAGCCCAGCAAAATGCAAACCGGAATAATCCACATGGTGTGGAACGGATCGCCGATCATGCCCATGAAGCCATAGCCCAATGTCGAAAGCGTGAAGGCGATGATCATGCCGGTGACGCGATTGACCTTGTCGCAAATCCAGCCTTGGAAGAACGCGAACAGGAGTGCGGAGAACGTGATCGCCACGCCAAAATAGAAGCGCGCAGGCCCAATCGCTTCGCTGGTGCTCATGCCTTGTTCAGCGCCAATGGCGACAAACCAGGCCGAGAAATACGTGCCGACGATCACCACGTCGCCGCGTGTTGCAACGGCGGCATAGTAACACAGCGCAATTTTTGGGTTTTCCTTCGCGCACCTTAACCCTTCCCCGATCAGCTTCAGGATGGGCTGGCGCTGCCGTGCGGCCCCTGTGATCTTCGACAAGCCGCAAAAAACAAGGATGCCGATCACGCAAGAGATGCCGCCCATCGCCCAAAAGGCGTAAATGACGGCCTCGGCTTCCGACACGCCGTAGCGCGCCTCGATGATGGCCGGTAACCGCGCCAGGGTCGTGGCCATCAGGCTGACGCCGATGCCGTTAAACACGCTGGTCAGGCCCACCCATTTTCCACGGCTCACATCCTGCGAGTAATCCTGAATACAGGCGCTCATCATGACGGGGATCAGCGCCGTGCCGGTCGCAAAGATGATGCGGTAAATGAAAAGCTGCGTCGTGCTTTCAGCCAAGGGGTAAACAATGTAGCCGACGCCCAATATAATAAAGCCGGTCGCGAAAATGATGCGGCGGCCGATTTTGTCCGACAGCGCGCCGACAAATCCCATCAGCAAAATCACCACCACTTCCTGCATACCGGCCAATGAGCCGGTGAGCTTGCCTTGCTGGTCGCGTGGAATATTCAAAATGTCGGTCAGCACATAGGGCTGGACGAAATTCATGAACGTCATCATCGCCAGCGCTGAGCCGACGGCGAACAGGCAGGTGACAACGTTGAGGAAATTTATGCCAGGCGTGAACCAGAAGGGGCCGATGTGCAAACCATTCGGATCGGGCGGCAAACCGCGGCCACCGCCCACAAAACCACCACCAGCCATAATTTATATCCCCCTAATTGTTGCCGTGTGTCCTTTGTACACATGGCAACATTCCCTTGAAGGAACTATGGCCGACTGCGGCAGCCACGCCCATACACGTTTCCGTCACGTCCGGCTGTCGGCAACGGATGATCCGCCGCCGTAACATCGGCGTGAACATGTCGGATTTTACTCGGCGGCTTGGCGCGTGCCGGCGGCGGCCCCTTTGGCAGGTAGCATCGGCACTGGGTCGATGGCCCAACCTTTGCTTGTGCGGCGGGCAGGCGAGGGGATGGCGAAAATCTTTTTGCCCTTCATGGCGTTGATTTTATCAACGTCGATACGCCAGCCTTTGTCTTCCCACTCCTGAAGGCGTTCGCGGAATTTGGTGATCACCAAATCAGCCTTCACCATGACTTCCTCGGTGGATGATTCGGGCGTCAGTGCGGGAACAAGGCGCTCCACAACCACGCGGTCCTGTTCGGCGACAGCCAGGCTGCGCTCGTACATTGGGCCGTCCACCGCATCGTCGAGTTTGAAGTTACGGAACTGGATGAAGTAGCTCTGGAAATTGAACTGATCGATGGGGCGCTTGAATGAATACTGATGCGCGTGCGCAACCGGGCTGAAGTGCAGGTAGGTCCATGTATGCGCTGGACCATGGTGTCCGGCCCCAGCTTCCATGCCGCCCGCACCTTTAACCCCTTTCATCGCCGATGAAGGCAGGTCGGGCGAGACAAAGGTGGTCATGGTGCCGACACCCCACTCGCGCTCAATCACCTTTAAATCCGGCACGTCGTAGTCTTCGCGGCCGCCCTGATAGCCCATAGACGGGTGTACGAATTCCGTGTGTGCGGGATCGAGCGTGTTTTCCTGGCTGCGCAAGTAGTTGGCGTTCCAGGTGTTGTTCATGCGTGTGACTTTCCAACCGGCCTGGCCCCACTCGGGAATGTCCATCAAGGGCGGGCGCTCTTCTTCGGGCAGGTCGCCCAGGAAAGCGAACACCAGACCGTATTTTTCTTGAACCGGGTAGCTGTCCACCTTCGCGCGGGCGGGGATTTTGCCGTCTTTGCCCAGCGACGGGATTTTGGTGCACGCGCCGTTGTCGCCGCGGAATTGCCAGCCGTGATAGGGGCACTCGATGGTGTCGCCCTTCACCTTGCCGTGGGCCAACGATGCACCGCGGTGTACGCACACGTTCGAAAGCACGTGGGCCTGACCTTGGCTGTCGCGGAAGGCCACTAATTCGCAGCCCAGGACAGTCGCATACAGAGGTTTATCGGCGGTCAATTCTTCGCTTAAGCACGTCGGATACCAGAAATTGATGTACATTCCGCCCTCCCGTGGCGCTGAACCGGATCGATTCTATGTACGAAGTTTAAGCCTGCTGGATTGTCCGCCGTAAGTCGGAAAACCACCACAGCCACAGTGCGGCGACAATGTTACGGCCTCGTAACAGTGGTAAGGGAATCAGTGGGTTAGCAGGCTACACCAGCGCCTAGAACACGGTGCCGGGAACCGCACTGCCGGGAATGAAAATGGTGCGTTTGGGGTTCAGCGTCACCCGGCTCAGGGCGGGCATGAAGGCCTCGATGGGCATGGTGTCGAGGGTGGGGTCGAAAGCCTTCTCGTCGTAGGCATCACAAAAATGAATGGTGCGCTCGAAATGCGGGTGTCCCCGGAACTGCTCGCGCATGTTTTGGTCTAGGCCGATGTGTTTGAAGTAGTAATAGCCCTGGAAGCAATGGTGATGCGCCACCATCCAATGATTGGCGTCCGACAAGAATGGCGCCAGCAATGTCGCGGCAAATTCACCATGATTGTAAGGACCCAACAGGTCGCCGATATCGTGCACTAGGCATAGTGTGATGTATTCGTCGTCCTCGCCGGCGCGATGCGCCAGTGTTGCAGTCTGCAAGCAGTGCGTAAAACGGCTGACGGCGCCGAAGCGCCCGCGCAAGGGCGGCTCGTTATCAAGCTCTTTGAGGTGCTTGACGATACGGTCCGGCAACTCCTGCAAGGTTTGCGCATTGCGGAATGTCGGAACCAATGAGTCCGTCAGTTTCGTACTGTTATCAGTCGGGTCTGTGCTCATATCTCAAGTTTAGCGCTTCTGGTTCACCGGTGTGTAGGCTTTATCCCACGGCGCTAGTTCGGGGTCTTTTAAGAACGCCGGCTCGTCGGCCTTGATCCAATCCAGCAGGTTGGCCGGAAGCTCCGTGATGTCGGTGAGCTTCGTGCCGATGCCGCGCCCGATCATGAAACCTTCGGCGTCGCCCATTTTCAGCCACGGCGTCCAGTTGTTGCAGCTTTGGAAGGTCTGCCGCGCGGGCGAGTTCGTGCAGTTCGGGTCGCGCACATAGCTGACCTTGCCGTAGTGCATCAGGAAGTCGTTGATGTGGTGATACTTCTTCGCGTCTGGCTGCTTTTCCATGCCGGGCTTGGCAATACGCGTGGTGCCGATTTCCTTGATGTAGATGTCATCGCCGCGCACGACGGCGGGCTCGACCACCCACTTCGCATCCATGCCGGGCGGGAGTGCTGCGGGCTGATTGAAAATCGCGCCATCAGCCGAAGTGGATGTGGTGAAGGGCCCCATGCGCATGACGGGTGGCGACACTTTGGCGCCGGTGATGGGGTTGGTGAAACTTTCAAGACGTTCGCCGGTCATGGCGTCTTTGTAGAACATCACGTCGCGGAAGGTGTGGTCCCATGAGCCATCCTCTTTACGCACAAATTTGCCGATCTGTGCGCCTTCCACGGCAAACAGGATTTGCGAATGCATATCCTTCAGCGCGTACTGGTCGCCGCGATACCACCACAGGAAGGGTTTGCCCGAAGAATCCCCGCGAATCTTGGCCAGCGCCAAAATCAGATCTTTGCCATCATTAAAGTTCATCGGCCCCTCCCAAAAACAGGCGCAAAGCTTGCGGGGGCCATGATAAAGCGTCAATTCAGGGTTCGTGGGTGTCCACAGCGCGCCCAAAACGCTGGCTATAGACGGCGCGTTGTCACCTCTGTATCACCCCGCATTATTACATCCGTTTCGCTGGAGTTTACAAACATGGGCCGTTTGCAAGGCAAAGTTGCTGTCATCACCGGGGCCGGCCGCAAGAAGGGTTTGGGCGAAGCCATTGCCCGCCGCTTTGCCGAAGAGGGTGCCATCATTGTGCTGACGGATATTGGCGCGCCGTCGGGCCCGCACTTGACGGCGGATAACATTGGCACCACGGCCGAGATGGATGAAGTCGCTGCTGAAATTCGCAATGCCACCAAGGCGACGGTGGCCACGATGACCTGCGATGTGCGCAGCGAAGAGGATATCAAACGTGTGGTGGCCGATTGCGTCAAACAATATGGCTCGCTCGATATCGTGGTGAACAATGCCGGTGTCGGCTACATCATGAAGCCACTGACCGAGTTTGGCATCGAAGAATGGAACTTGGTTCTTGAAGTAAATCTGCGTGGTCCGTTTCTGTTCACCAAGCACGCCGGCGCGCAGATGATTAAGCAAGGCCAAGCGGGCCGCAAAGGCGGGCGCATTATCAATATCGCCAGCCAAGCCGCCAAAAGCCCAGCACCCCAACTGGTGGCTTACACGTCGTCGAAGCACGGCATGGTGGGCCTGACGCGTGTGGCAGCGGTGGAACTGGCACCACACGGCATTACGGTGAATGCCGTCTGCCCCAATCACGTCACGACAGGTTTGGGGGCAAAACAAAACGCTTTCCGTGGTAAAGTGATCGGCGCGCAAAGCCAGGACGACGTGATTGCCTTTCGCACGGCGAAGATTCCGCTGGGCCGCGTCGGCCAAGCCACCGATACGGCCAATGCCTGCGTTTTCCTGGCGTCAGACGAGGCCAGCTACATTACGGGTGAGTCGATGAATGTCTCGGGCGGAGAAGAGATGCACTAAGCAACTCTGTCTTTACCCGCCTTTGCTTTCGTCCGGGTACTTGCCCAACGTGCCCGACAATATCGCCGCCACAAAGAACAACACGATGCCGCCGTACAGCGCGGGGTCGTAGGTCTTGAACGTGTCGTAAACCTTGCCCGCAATCGGCGGTGTGACGGCCGAGCCGATCACGAAGATCGTATACAGCAGGCCGTACACGGCACCGTAGTGTTTGCGCCCGAAGTAGCGCGACACAAAGTAGGCGGCGATGTCGAACTCGGCGCCACCGGCTAAACCCACGAACATAATGCCGATGGCGCACAGCAGAATGTTATCGGCCGAGATCAGCAGCAGGCCGCACGCCAGTGTCGGCATCACCAGCATTACAAACGCAACATAGGGCCCATGAAAGCGATCAAGCAGGAACCCTGTGCCGATGCGGCCCACGGTTACAGCCAGCCCTAACAGGCCCGCGACTGCCGCAGCTGTGCCGCGATCAATGCCGCGATCAGTAAGGAACGGGAAGGCGTGCACCAGCACGCCCCCGATGCCGGCTGCGGCCAGAAACAGTCCCAGCGCCATTTGCCAGAATCTCATTGTCCGGATTGCTTGCGGCAGCGAATAGCCCCAGGCATTTGCGCCCGCAGGCGTGGTGGTGGATTGCACGTGTTCAGAGGGGTCGCGGAAGAATGCGATGGCCAGCGGTAGAGCCACAATCAGCGGCACCATGGCCAAACCTACATAGGCCATGCGCCAGCCGTAGGCGCCGATCAGGTATGTGGCCAGCGCTGGCGCCACCATGCCCATCAGGCCGGTGCCCATCAGCGCAAAACCCAGGGCCATGCCGCGCGCCGAGAAGAACCAGCCGGTGATAGCGCGAGTCCAGGTGATCGGCATGGTGCCGGCACCCACCAGCGCGATCAGGAAGAAGCCGACATATAAAGTCGCGATGTTGGCCGTGACAAAAGACAGACACGCCACTGCAATCACGAAAAAAACCTGGCTGGTGATCGCGACGGGACGCGCGCCGTGGCGGTCCGACAGCCAGCCGACAATTGGGCCCATCAGCAGCGACGACATGGTCATGAACAATGGCGCAGCGGTCACTTGCGCGCGGGTCCAGCCGAATTCCTGACTCAAGGGCTCAACGAAGGCGCCCAGGCTGTAGAACGTCAGGGCCGAGACACCTGTGCCTGCGCCAAGTGCAGAGGCCAGCACCACCGTCCATGCGCGTTTGAACTCGTCGGTTTTGCTTAACATCGTGAATCGCGCCCCCGCGTCAGAATCGACCGCTTCAGAATCGAGTGACAGCGTTTGTCCCCGGTCTCGCGGTCTTTGGCAAGGGTAGTCGGTATTCCTTGCTTATGGGGTGGGTGGCGCGGCAAGCAGCCGCTGTGCTTCGATAAGGGCTTGCGGGAAGTCGGGCGCAAAATGGATTTGGGCCAGCCCAGGTCCATAAAGTCGTTTCAGGATGTCACCCGGCTGTGACTGCACCCCTGATAAAATCACGGCTGTTCCGGCCCGCTGATACTTTTCAATGATCAGCCGCAGCGCGCCCAGGCCTGACACATCAATCATCGGCACTAAGCGCATCCGCAAGATAAAGACCTTGGGCATCGCGCTGGTTCGCGCCAGCACATCTGACAGCCGATGCGTTACTCCGAAGAAGAGCGGGCCTTGCAGTCGGAAGACATCAACGCCCGGCGGCAAATCGGCGCGTTGGGCGGCATCTTCGGGCACATCATCATCGCTGAGAAGACCAGCGCCGCTGGTTTGCACGCTGGCCACCTCGGCCATGCGGTGCATGAAAATGACGGCCGCCACCACAACGCCAACTTCAATGGCGACCGTTAAGTCCACAAGAACTGTCAGCGCGAATGTGATCAGCAGCACGATGCGATCACCAACGGGTGCTGACATTAAATGCACAAAGCGCGGTGCGTCGCTCATGTTCCAGGCGACCATGACCAGAACCGCGGCAAGACTTGCGAGTGGAATGTATGCGGCCAGCGGCGCCAGCGCGATCATGAACACCAGCAGATAAAGCGCATGCAGTATGCCAGACACGGGGCTGCGGGCCCCGGCGCGAATGTTCGTGGCGGTGCGGGCAATGGCACCGGTCGCGGGCATGCCGCCGAACAAAGCTGAAGCGATGTTAGCAACACCTTGCGCCATTAATTCGGCATTGGAGCGGTGCCGCCGTCCGGTCATGCCGTCGGCGACCATGGCCGACAACAGAGATTCAACACCGGCCAGGAACGCAATGGTAAATGCGCTAGGCAGCAGCGCAGACATTTTCGCCATTGAAATCTCAGGCCATGACGGCATGGGCAAGCTTTGCGGAATGCCGCCGAACTGGCTGCCGATGGTTTCGACGTTCAGCCCCAACACGACCGTTAAAGCCGCTGTACTGATGATGGCGAGCAGAAACCCTGGCCACCGCGGCGCATACCGCCGCAGAACGATAATAATACCAAGCCCCAAAGCCGCCAGTCCAACAGCATCCCAACGCACAGTGTCGCGTGCGGCCCAGAAGGCGGCCCATTTCTCAAGCGCATCTGCGGGCACATGATCAACCGACAGCCCGAATAGATCTTTGATCTGGCTTGAGAAGATGATGACTGCAATGCCGGCCGTAAATCCGGTCACCACAGGTTCCGGGATATATTTGATCCACGCGCCGAGGCGCAGCAGGGCCGCGATGACCAAAATGATGCCGGCCATCAATGTGGCGAGGACAAGCCCGTCATAGCCGTGATCGCGGATCACGTTGAACACAACGACCACGAACGCACCCGTGGGCCCGCCGATCTGCACACGGCTTCCGCCCAGCGCTGAAATAATGAATCCGGCGACAACAGCCGTCACAAGGCCTTTGTCGGGTGTAGCACCCGATGCGATGCCCAGCGCCATGGCGAGCGGCAACGCAACGATGGCGACGGTCAGGCCGGCCAGGGCATCATCTTTGAAGGCGCTCCACCCATATCCCTCCCTCAATACCGTCGCCAGCTTGGGGACGAACTGAGATGAGGGCATGGAAGCGATGCTCCGTGTTTTTGCCTAAGCCGCCTCCAACTCGGGCAGAGGCTTTGGCTTAATGATAAGCGCCTTGAAGAAGCGCAGCATGGCCTTGCCGCGCGTCAGCCACGCAATGTGCGCCCCGTGTTTGGTGTTGGCCAGCACATTTTCCACTAGCCAGATCGTCACTGTGTCCACATCGTTCGCCAAAATGCGGTAGAGCCATTTCATGCGCGCCCAGCGTTCGGGGCTGACATCGTGCTTGGCTTTCAGCAGCATATCGGTCGTGACCATGCCGGGACTCATGAAACCCACCAGCACGGGGCCACCCCTGGTTTCCTTGATCAGCGACTTGGTGAAATAGGTCAGCCCGAATTTGCTGGCGCCATAGATGCTCATGCCGTCGCTTTTGGACCCGTCCGAGCCAAAGCCCTCAAAGTTATAAAGCGCACCCTTAAAGCCGTTCACGGCGTCTTGGGTGTTCAGGCCGTTCAGCACGGTCTGGCAGCAATACATGGTGCCGATCAGGTTGGTGCGCGGCACACTCAGAATATCGGCAGGGTCCAACTCGCCGATGGGGCGCATGGTGTTGATGGCGCCCGCGTTATTGATCCAGATATCAACGCGGCCAAGATGCTGTTTTGCCTTGGCCCACAGATTCTCAACCTGCTTCAAGTCACTGACATCGCACGCCACGCCATAAGCCTTGGCGCTGCCCGTTGCAAAGCCTTGCAACTCGGCGGCAGCCTTGTCGGCATTGGCCTGATTGCGTCCGCTAATCACAACGTGATGGCCGCGTGCGATGAACTGCTTGGCCAGTCCAAGCCCAATGCCGCGGGTGGAGCCGGTAATGACGATACCTTTACTCATGGCTCTAGGCTGCGTTCGATAAATGCAATTCGGGGAAGCGGTCGCCCGGCTTCACAAACCGCGACTTCAAGAACCGCCACAGGCTTTTGGCCGGCGTCAGCCACGCGATGCGCGCGCCATGCTTGGTGTTGGCCAGCACATTCTCCACCAGCCATGGCGTGACTGTTTCAACGCGGTCGGCCAGGATGTTGTAGATCATGATGGTGAAGGCCCACTGCTTCGGCGGCACTTTGGTTTTATCACGGATCGAAAGGTCGGTGATCACGATGCCGGGGCTCATGTAGCCCACGCGCACCGCGCTGCCTTTGGTTTCGGCAATCAGACATTTCGTGAAATATGTGATGGCGTACTTGGTGCAGCCATAAAGGCTCATGCCTTTTTGCTTCGAGCCGTTCGAGCCGAAGCCTTCGAAGTTATAAAGATCGCCGCTCCCTTGGGCTTTCATGCCCTTCAACGCCACCTGGCTGCCATTGAGTGTGCCGATCAGGTTGGTGCGCGGCACGGCTTCCACTTCGTCTTGCAGTAAGTGCCCGATGGCAAAGCGCGAATTAGACATGCCGGCGTTGTTGATCCAGATGTCGACGCGTCCAAAGGCCGCAATCGCTTTGTCCCACAGGTTCTGAACTTGCGCGTAGTCCGTAACATCGCACGGCACGCCGACAGCCTTTGCGCCCGAGACAGCGTCTTTGCCGACGTCGGTTAAGGCTTCATCGACGGCCGCTTGGCTGCGGCCTGACACCACAACACTATGACCGCGCTTCAGGAACTCGCGTGCCAGCCCCCGGCCGATGCCTTTGGTTGAACCCGTAACAACGACAACTTTGCCAGCCATGGCGATTCCTCATTCAAAACCGTGGTTTGAATTATGCCTGCGGGGCCGCCCTGGCTTCAACTCGGGGCTTTTGGCCACACAGATTCCCAAGCCGGATGGCCGCGTGTTGGTCCGGCCAAGGGCCTTGCATTGTGGTTGGTGGCCATACGACATTTTATGCGGACCGTACGAGGGGATTACCGCCATGAAAAACGTCGTCATTACCGGGTCCACCAAAGGCATCGGGTACGGCTACGCGCATGAGTTTGTAAGGCGCGGGCATAACGTGTTCATCACCGGGCGCGGGGCCGATGATTTAACCAAGGCGCTCAACAGTTTGAGCAAAGATGCGGCCAACGGTGCACGCGTGGCCGGTGCGCCATGCGATGTGGCCGACGTGAACCAGGTGCAGGCGGCCTGGGATCAGACCACGGCCATGTTCGGCAAAATTGATATCTGGATCAACAACGCGGGCTTTGCGCGCACCGGTGTGACGCTGCTGCAACTGGCGCCTGATGAAATGAAAACCATGATCGAGTCCAATGTTATTGGCACGATCAACGGCAGTCAGGTTGCCGTGCGCGGCATGCAGGCGCAAAACCACGGTACATTGTTTAATACCCTCGGCGGTGGGCACGATGGCCGCGTCATCCCAGGAATGATTGGCTACGGCACTACCAAACGCGCTGTGCGTTACTTCACCGACAGCCTGATCAAAGAGTTGGGCAAAGACAGCGCCGTGAAAGTTTGCATGATCAGTCCGGGCGTGAATATTACCGAAGGCATGCTGCGCGAAGTCCAGGCCATGCCGCCCGCCGAACGCAAGAAAGCGCTGTGGCCGATCAACGTCATGGGCGACTATGTTGAAACCACAACGCCGTGGTTGGTGGACCAAATGTTGGCGACTGTGGCGGCGGGTGAAAGCGGCAAGCATATCGCCTGGCTGACGGGCGGCAAGATCGCTGGGCGCTTCCTGACTGCGGGTTTCAAAAAGCGCGACTTGTTTGCGCGCTACGGTCTTTCGCCGGCTTAGATTCTTCACGCCAATAAAAAAGGCGGCTCCGAAAGGGCCGCCTTTTGTTTTTTGCGATTTTAAGCGCTTAGGCATCATTCAGATGATGCGCGTGCGTTTTCCAATCGTGCGAGACTTTCTTCTCGTCGATCAGCGTGCGGCGGTAAACGCCGCCGGTGTCGTTCACCCACTGCCAGGTGCGCGTGCGGTGTCCGGTGGCTGATTGGCGCACGATAATCTCGTAGAAGAACACGCCGTCCAGGCCGTGACGCCGCCAGTAACCCAGCAAAGTCTGGTTGTGGTCGTCTTCTGAAATTTCTGCGAAATAGCCTTTGATCAGCGCGTTGTCGTAGATGATGCGGCGGTTCTCGTACTTCACTTTGAACTCGCGCTTTTCCACGCGGCCATCGGGCCAGTAGTAGAGATTGGTCTGAATGATCGGGTGCTCGCCTTCGTCGGGCATGCGGATAATCAGGCGCGATTTATGTTCGTCGATGATCTTCGCGTCCGGGTCGAGGTGGCGATAGGTTCCTTCCCACACGCCTTCGCCCTGAACATACATCGGCATTTCGGCCTTCAGCTGTTCCTGCTTCAATTTGCGCAGCTCGTCGATTTTGCTCATGTCCGCTTCTCCAAGTTCCGAGTTCCCATGATCGCCATGGCGGGTGTTTCGTCAACCGCGCCGAAGTAACGGTGCCGTAACATTTTGATATATCCGCGCTACGGATGCATTCGGGCAACAGCCAATCTATATCAATAGGTCGACGCGTTGGGACTGCCGGGTGCAGTTCGGGCTTTGCACAACGCCGTGGCCTTAACCACAAAGTGGTCAGGGCCGGGTGGTTACAAGGTTGTTTCAATCGACGCCTATGGGTTTTGACGCGCGGCCCGCTAGATTGTCGCCTCCGAATTCGCAGGCGCAAAAAGAACACCAGGGGGAAGCGCGCATGATGGAGATTGATCGGTCTTGCGCGCGGCTAAAGCCGTTTCCGTTGTGGCTGGCCCCCGGCATCAGTACGGCGAATGCCTGGACCTTCATGCTGGCGAACTTCGCCGTCATTGGCACGTTGGCCTTCCTGAACGTCGCGCAAAGCTACATCCTTACCGAGCACCTGAAACTCGCCAAAGATATTCAAGGCACGGTCTCGGGTGATCTCGCCTTCTGGAACGAAATCATCATCATTCTTCTGGCCAGCCCCTTCGGCATTCTGGCCGACCGCATTGGCCGCCGCCCCATTGTCGTGGGCGCGCTGTTTTCGATTGCAGCGGGGTTTGTGATTTATGCGTTTGCCACTACGGTCGGCATGCTGACCATCGGCCGCATTATTTATGCGGTGGGTGCGGCAGCAGGGGCTGGCATGGTTGCTACCATCGGCGCCGATTACCCGCAGGAAGTCTCGCGCGGCAAGATGATCGGCATTAGTTCGGTCATGAACGCGCTGGGAATCGTTGTGCTCAGTGCGCTTCTGGGGCAGTTGCCGGCGTTTCTTACCAAAGATGGCATGGACCCGGTTGATGCGGGCACGTGGATGATGCTGATCACCGCGGGCTTCTGCGTGCTGGTGGCGCTGGTGCTGCAAATCGGCCTGAAGGGCGGTGTGCCGGCCATTCACGGCCAAACCGAACGTGTGCCGTTGTCACAACTGCTGAAGGTCGGTTTCTCGGCCATGCGCAACCCGCGTATTGCGTTGTCGTACGCGGCAGCTTTCACATCACGTGGCGACTTGGTGGTCGTGGGGGTGTTCGTCTCGCTGTGGGCGGTGCAGGCGGGCACCGCAATGGGGTTAGAGACCAGCGAAGCGCAAAAACGCGGCGTGCAGGTGTTTGCAATTTCCCAGACCATGGCGCTGTTGTGGTCGCCGGTCATGGGTTGGCTGATGGACAAGGTGAACCGTGTCACCGCCATTGCCATTGCGATGGTCCTGGCCAGTATCGGTTATCTCAGCACCATGTTCCTGAAGTCGCCGATCGAGGGGGCCGGCATGATCGTGTTCATCATTCTGGCTATCGGCCAGGTGAGCGCCTTGATCACCTCGCAAGGGTTGATCGGCCAGGAATCCCCGCCCAAGGAACGCGGCGCTGTGGTCGGCATGTTCACATTGTGGGGAGGGGTGGGCATTTTGTTCGCCACCTGGGCCGGCGGGCGCTTGTTTGACAGTTGGGCGCCTTATGCGCCGTTTGTCATCATGGGGGTTGCGAACATTATCCTGCTCGTCGCTGCGGTGATCATTCGCATCAAGTCGCCGGGGCTGAACGTCAAATCCACGCCACCCATCGGTTAATTGCGGCTTCAACGCTAAACCGCGCTCCTGTGATTTGCGTACACATTATAACGACCGTATGAGCAACGGGCAGGTTAGCCTATGGTTGCCGCCACGCTGATAAATAAGGGACATCAATGAAAATCGACACGTCGTGCGCTTACGTGGGGCCGAAGCGCCTGGGGCTGTGGCTTGAACCGGGGATCAGCCAAGCCAATGGCTGGGTTCTGATGTATGCGGCCTACGTCACGATTGGCCTGCTCACCTTTGTGAACAACGGTCAGGCGTTTGTGATGAGCGCGGTGTTGAACCTGCCGGCCGATCAGCAAGGCACGGTCGCGGGCAATCTGGCCTTTGTGACCGAGATGGTCACTATCGCGCTGATCGCGCCCTTTGGTGTGTTGTCGGACCGCATCGGGCGGCGGCCAGTGTATGCCTTTGGGATGATTGCCATGGCGCTGGGCTACTTCCTCTATCCGCTGGCGACTTCGGTTGAAGACTTAACGCTGTATCGTCTGGTTTATGCGGTCGGCACCGCAGCCGCCACAGGCATGATCGGCACGATTGTGAATGATTACCCGCAAGAACCCGCGCGCGGGAAAATGGTGGCGGTCACCGGTATTTTTAACGCGCTGGGCGTGATTACCGTTGCGCTGGTGCTGGGGCGCTTGCCCGCCGTGCTGGAGCGCAATGGCATGGACTCGTTCCATGCCATTGAATACGCGCACTGGGTTGTGGCGGCCGTGTGCGTGGTGTCGGCCATTGTTATCGCAACGGGTTTGAAAAAAGGCACGCCCGTAAAGCACGAAGACAAACTGCCGCTGAAAGATCTGGTGCTGTCGGGGTTACGCAACGCCAAGAATTTGCGCATCTCGCTGGCCTATTCGTCGGCCTTTGTCGCGCGCGGCGACTTGGTGATCGTCGGTGTCTTCGTCACCTTGTGGGGCACGGTTGCGGGCATTGCCGATGGTTTGTCGCCGGCACAGGCGGGCGGCAAGGCGGCAATTTTGTTTGCGACTGTGCAGATGTCGGCGACGCTGTGGGCACCGTTCATGGGCATTATTCTTGATCGCTTCAACCGTGTCTTTGCCCTGACCTTTGCCATGTTCCTGGCCTCGGCCGGGTATCTTTGCATGGGCTTGATCGACCATCCGTTAGAACGCGCGAACCTGCCGTTCTTTGTTTTGCTGGGTGTGGGCCAGATCAGCGCCTTCTTTGCCTCGCAAGCATTGATCGGCCAGGAAGCGCCGCGCGCTGAACGCGGCTCGGTGATCGGCTTCTTCGGCTTCTGTGGCGCGGTCGGGATTTTGCTGGCTACAGGTGTGGGCGGGCGCTTGTTTGACGAATGGATGCAGGCAGGTCCCTTTGTTTTTGTCGGGGCCATGAATTTCTGCGTCTTCCTGTTCGGACTTTACGTGTGCAAGGCAGCACCCGGCCCGAAACCTTTAAGCCGCGCGGAACGCAAAGCTGCGCTGGAAGCCGCTTAAGGCCATGGCGCAGACCATCATGGCGAAGACCATCGTCATTACCGGCTCGACCAAAGGCATCGGCTTAGGGCTTGCGGACGAATTTTTAAAGCGCGGCCATAACGTCGTCATCAGCGGGCGGCGTCAGGATGTTGTGGATGCGGTGGTAGCAAAATTGAACGCCGCACAAAACGCTGGGCGTGCCATCGGTATTGCGTGCGATGTGTCTGATATCGCGCAGGTCGAAAATCTCTGGCGGCAGTCGGCTAAAGTTTTCGGCCGTATCGATATCTGGATTAATAACGCCGGCATCATCAACAAGTACCGCAATATCGGTCAGTTGGATCCAGTGGATATTTCCAGTGTGGTCGAGACCAATTTGTCCGGCGCCATGAACGGCACCAAGGTCGCGGCCAAAGCGATGGAAGTCCAAGACGTCATCAATGGCACACGCGGGGCCATCTATAACTTCGAGGGCTTTGGCTCAGACGGCATGACGCGCGGCGGCATGTCGGTGTACGGGGCAACCAAGCGCGCGCTGACGTACTTCACGGGCGCGGCGGCGAAAGAGTTGAAGACTAAAAACATCATCGTCGGTTTTATTCAGCCGGGCATCGTCGTCACCGAGTTGGGCCTCGGCGAAGCGTGGGGTGAACCGGCAGATGCGGTTCGCGCCAAAAAGAAGTTCATCATGATGTTTGGTGACCCGGTGGCGCCGGTGGCGGCTTTCATTGCCGCGCGGGTGTTGTCGAACACGAAACCCGGTGTGCGCATAAATTGGCTGACTGTGCCCAAGCTGCTATGGCGCGTTTTGACGCATAAATTTATCAAGCGCGATCCTATTGGCGCGGCTGGCTTGGCCTAAAGCCGCAGTTTTCGCCATTTTTTGCGCCCATCCTGCGAACGGGGGGCAAATAAAACCAGCTCTTAGCTCTCGTCAAAGAAGGTCATAGGGATATGATGACCTCAACGGCGTGCGTGGGCGCAGAAGGGCCTGCCGCAGCGCCATTGAAAACTGGGGGTGCACGGCACGCACGGGCCGCTGCACAAAAGAATAAGGACCACGCGCATGGCCGCCGTTTCCTCTGCTGCAAAAAAAGCAACCGATACCTCTTGGCAGCCGCACACGCTGACGTGGCAGCAACTTAAGGCCAACGCAGAGGCCTTGGTGCCTGTGTTCGCCGCCCGCGCGGCCGAGACCGAAAACTTACGCAAACTGCCGAAGGAAAATATGCACGACCTGTACAAGGCGGGTCTGCTCAGTGTGGTTGTGCCTAAGCGCTATGGCGGTTTGGAGATGGATTGGCCCGCGCTGCCGGAAGTGGCCCGCATTGTCGCGCGCGGCTGTCCGTCGACGGCCTGGATTGTCGCCGTGGTGGGCGGCCACGGTGCTATCGTCGGACGCATGCCGCAGTACCTCCAGGATGAAATGTTCGCGGCCGGTCCCAATCAGTTGTTCGTGACGGCTTCAGCGCAGACGACAGGGACCATTAAAAAAACCAAAGGCGGCGTGACGGTGAATGGAATCTGGCGCTTTGCGTCGGGTTGCGATCATGCCGACTGGATCATGGTGAATGGCGAGCTGTTGAACGAGGACGGCTCGAAATCGAGCCGCCCGAATGTGCGTATTATTACGCGTGCCGAGAATGTTGAAATCGTCGATACGTGGCATGTGGCCGGCATGAAGGGCACGGGCTCGAAGGACTTAAACTTCAATAGCCTCTTTGTGCCTGACGATCATGTGCTGGATTCGCCGTCGAATTTTCTGGGCGGCCCAGAGGGGGCGGCCGTAAACCCCGGCGGTTATTTGTACGACGTGCCGTTCTCGCCTTACTTTTCAAGCTGGCTGTTAGGCCCGATCCTTGGTGCCGCGGAAGGCGCCTACGAAGCCTATCGCAGCACCACGAAGGGCCGTGTCGGGTCGATGGTGCAGTACACGTCAACCGTGGCCCAAATGCCGACGGTGCAGGAGCGTCTGGCCGAATCTTACTGCGAATTGGAAGCAGCCCGGGCCTTGTACGATAAGCATAATAAGTTCCTGCACGAACGCGGTGCTGCGCGCTTGAACATCGCCGTGGATGAGTTCATCGATTCCGGGCGTGAGCGCTCGTACATTGCGCGCTTATGTTACAATTTGGTGCAACGTCTGGTGAAGCAGATGGGGGCGGTTGGCATTTATGATACCAACCCGGTGCAGCGGTTTTCGCGCGACCTTAACGTCATGCAGAACCAACTGGCCGTGAACTGGGATGTGCACATGCTGAATTTCGGCCGTCGCCAGTTCGGGTTGCCCACGGGTATGGAGCGGCTGGACAATCCGCCGCCCGAGCGCCCGTGTTGGGGCTTGGCCAACGGCAAGGCGAAAGCGCCCTAAAGTCGGTATCAGCAAATCGTTTCCGGCATCAGCTAAGCGTTTACGATACGGTGCGGTCTCCGTAATATCCGCCTTCTTCAAAGATGAGGTGGGGGCATTCACATGCCGGGTGTTTCGTTATGTTTCCGCACAACGCTGTTTGCAGCCGGCTTGCTTGCCGCTGTAAGTGGCGCTGCCCACGCGCAAGACAAAACTCTGAACCTGTATATCTGGTCGGATTATCTGGCCGAGAACACGATTGCCGATTTCACCAAGGAAACCGGCATTCAGGTCAACATCGACAACTTCGATTCCAGCGAAATGCTGGAAGCCAAAATGCTGGCCGGGGGCTCAGGTTATGATGTGGTCGTGCCCAACGGCCCCGTGTTGGGGCGCTTTATCAAAGCAGGCATTGTGCAGCCGTTGGATAAGGCCAAGCTTGGCAACATCACCACGCAAGACCCCGCTATCGTCAGCAAGGCTGCCGTGCAGGACCCCGGCAATAAACACGGCATTGTTTATATGTGGGGCACGTCGGGCATTGGCTACAACGTCAAGAAGATCAAAGAAGTGCTGGGCGAAGACGCGCCGGTGGATAGCTGGTCGCTGATCCTGGATCCCAAGTACGCAGCCAAGCTTGCGAAGTGCGGCATTTATGCGTTCGATTCTCCGGCCGATATTTTTGAGCTGACACTGCGTTACATCGGCAAAGACCCGAACTCTACGACGCCCGCAGATTACGAAGCCGCTGCTGCCGTGTGGCAGAAGGTGCGACCCTACATCTCGAAATTTCATAATTCCGAATACATCACCGCTTTGGCAAACGGCGATATCTGCGTCGCGATGGGCTACTCGGGCGATGTGTTCCAGGCTGCCGAGCGCGCGGAAGAAGCCAAGAACGGCGTAGAGGTGGCGTACAGCATCCCCAAAGAAGGTGCGATCATGTGGTTCGACTTCATGGCGATTCCCAAGGATGCGCCGCATGCAGGGGCTGCATATAAGTTCTTGAACTACATTCTCCGCCCCGAAGTTATTGGGCCCATTTCCAACACGGTCTACTACGCGAACCCAAATCTGAAAGCTGCTAAGTTCATGGACAAGGAGTTGCTGGAAGACCCCACGGTTTACCCACCGGCTGATGTGGCAGCAAAACTTCTGACCGAGACACTGCCCACGCCCGAGATCGAACGGTTACGCACCCGGTTGTGGACGCGCGTTAAAACCGGCTCGTAAACGAGCACGTCTTAAGTGAGTGCCTCTGGCGCAGCCATGATTTCTCTTACCGATATCCGCAAGTCCTTCGGTGCGGTTGCCGCCGTGGACGGCGTATCGCTGGATATTGCCCCCAACGAGTTCCTGGCGCTGTTGGGGGCCTCGGGCTGTGGCAAAACGACGCTACTACGCGTCCTTGCAGGTTTTGAAACGCCCGACGCGGGGCGCGTGATGATAGCCGGGCAGGACGTGACATCTACGCCGCCGCACAAACGGCCGGTCAATCTGATGTTCCAGTCATACGCCTTGTTCCCGCACATGACTGTGGCGCAGAACGTGGCGTTTGGCTTGAAGCAAGACGGCTTGCGCGGCGCTGAGTTGACGGCGCGCGTTCAGGATGCGTTGGCGCTGGTGGAAATGGATACATTGGCGCTGCGCAGACCCGATCAGTTGTCGGGTGGGCAGCAACAGCGTGTCGCGCTGGCGCGCTGCATCGCCAAGCAGCCCAAAGTGCTGCTGCTGGATGAGCCTATGGCGGCCTTGGACCGCGCCTTGCGCGAGCGCACGCGCCTTGAACTGATGAGTTTGCGCAAACGCCTCGGCATTTCCTTTGTGATCGTCACGCACGACCAGGAAGACGCCATGACCATGGCCGACCGCGTGGCTGTGATGGACAAAGGCAAGATTGTTCAGGTGGCTTCCGCGCGTGAAGTGTACGAACGCCCGGCCTCGCGGCTTGTGGCGTCGTTCTTCGGTGAGGCAAACATCTGGGACGGTGTTGCGGCGCATGGCCGGGTCGATTGCCCCGCGCTCGGCGCGGCGGTCGCGGTGTTGTCAGGATTACCTGCCCCAGGCGTCTCGGTGGCAGTGTCGGTGCGGCCCGAGCGCATTACCATCAGCGCAGAAACATTATCTGGCGATAATGTGCTGCAAGATGCCGTGATCGAGGATGTCGTCTACCTTGGGACTGTCACCACCTACCTTGTGCGTGTGCCCGGCGACGCCATTGTGCGTGTGACCCGCCAGAACGATGCGCACCAGTCGTTCGCGCGCGGGAATGTAGTGTCGCTGGCGTGGCCAGCCGATGCGGTTGTGGTGTTGGCCGCATGACGCCGCTTGAATCGCCAGGTTTGCAGCGAGCGGCAGTTGGTTTGCCGTTCTTGTGGCTGTTGGTTTTTGCATTCCTGCCGCTGCTGCTGATTGTCAAAATCAGTTTTTCGCAGATGCAATTAGGCGTGCCGCCCTACACGCCGTTACTGGGTGTGAACGCGGACGGCGAAACCGCGTGGCAGGGCGGTACTGCCAATTATGCTTTCATTGCGTCTGATTCTTTGTATGCAAAAGCTTATCTGAATTCGGTGCGGATCGCCGCCATCACCACCCTGCTGGCGTTGCTGATCGCGTTTCCGATGGCCTATGCCATCGTGCGCGCCCCGCGCCGCTGGCAGACGTCACTTCTCATTCTTGTGCTGTTGCCGTTCTGGACGTCGTTCCTGATCCGCGTCTACGCCTGGGTCGGGCTGCTGCGGCCCAATGGTCTGATCAATAGTACGCTTGAAGCGCTGGGGGTGATTGATGAGCCCCTGAAACTCCTCAACACCGAGTTCGCGGTCTTCCTGGGCATGGTGTTCTGCTATCTGCCGTACATGCTGCTGCCGTTGTATGCGCGGCTGGAAAAGCTCGATGTGCGTTTGACCGAGGCCGCGCTGGATTTGGGCGCATCGCCTACTCAAGCGTTCTGGCGTATCACTGTGCCGCTGTCTTGGCCGGGCATCGTGGCGGGGTGTCTGTTGGTGTTCGTGCCGGCTGTAGGTGAATTCGTGATCCCTGAATTGCTGAGCGGGGCTGATGTGCTGATGATCGGCAAGGTGATGTGGAGCGAATTTTTCACCAATCGTGACTGGCCCCTCAGCGCTGCGGTCGCGACCGTACTGCTGTTGGTGCTGGCTGTTCCAGTCGTTGTCTTTCAAAACCGTTCGTCGCGGAGCGCGGCATGAGATCCGCGCGTACGATCAACTTCATTCTGGCTGCCGGACTGCTGTTTTTGTATGTGCCGACACTGGTGGTTATCGTTACGTCATTCAACGATTCAAGACTGGCTGGTGTGTGGACCGGGTTCTCGGTGCGCTGGTACGGCGAACTGATGTCGGACCGCCAGTTTCTGGGGGCCGCAGCCAATAGCTTGATCATCGCAGCCGGTGCGGCGACGTTGGCAACGGCGCTGGGGACGTGCGCAGGCTTAGTACTGGCGCGCGTAAATCGCTTCAGGCTCCGTACCGCCCTGCTGGGATTGCTGACGATACCGCTGGTCTTGCCGGAAATTGTCACCGGGCTATCGTTGCTGCTGCTGTTTGTGGCTGTGGAACAAACATTCGGTTGGCCGTCCGGGCGCGGACTGGGCACCGTGATGGTCGCCCACGCCACCTTGGCCATGACCTATGTGACGTACGCTGTTCAGGCCCGCGCAGTTGGCACGGCGCGCCAGTACGAAGAAGCCGCTGCCGATTTGGGCGCGCCGCCCTTGAACGTGCTTACGGCTGTAACGTTACCGATGTTGCTGCCGGCCATTGGCGCGGGCTGGCTGCTGGCTTTCGTCATGTCGCTGGATGATCTGGTGATCGCCAGCTTCACCTCAGGCCCGCAGTCGACCACATTGCCGATGGCGGTATTTTCGTCGGTGCGTTTGGGCGTCAGTCCCAAGGTCAACGCGCTCGCGACACTGCTGGTTGTTTTGTCGGCCGCTTGCCTAGCCTTGGCAGCGTGGCTGCAAACCCGGCGTGGCGGCAAGTTGATCCCCACATAATCCCTGCGCCCGAAGTGTTCACATTCTGAGCACCCGTCATCGCGCTGTGGCTGCCGCCATGCCGCATGCTAACGTCGCGCCTGTTGTCGATTGCCGTGGGGGCTCGCATGCTGTTGCGTTTCATTGTTGTGCTGATGGTTTTGGTGTCCGGCGCTGTGGTCGCGCAAGATCGTCACGGCGACTGGCCGAACTTCGGCAACGACCCGGGCGGTAGCCAATACTCAGGCCTGTCGCAGATCGACAAAACGAATGTCAGCAAATTAAAAGTCGCTTGGATGCATCGCTCGGGCGATTTTTCGTACAAGGACTCCAAGACCGGCGGCTCGAACCTGGAAGTTACGCCGATCCATGTAAACGGAACGTTGTATTACTGCACGCCGTTCAATCGCGTCTTCGCGTTGGACCCCGCCACGGGCAAAGAGAAATGGGTGTTCGACCCCACCGTCGTAAAAGGGCCCGATGGCAAGCCGCTGCTGGACAAGCCCAAGCGCGCCACCACATGCCGCGGTGTGTCTTATTGGGAAGCGGCGACACCCGTTCCTGATGCGCCGTGCCAACGCCGCATCTTTAAAGGTGATGCCTTCGGCAACATTTACGCTATTGATGCCGATACAGGGGCATCGTGCGCCGATTTCGGTGCGGCCAAAGGTCACCCCGGCTATGCCTCGCAACTCGACTACGACAATCACGGCGACGGGTTCGCCGGCGGTATGGGCTCGCCCGTGGGCGTGGCGGGAGATGTGATTATTGCGACCTCGTCCGCTAACGACGGGCTCAGCAATGCGGCCGATGGCGTGGTGCGCGGCT
>JAEUKL010000116.1 GCA_016793005.1 Rhodospirillaceae bacterium
GTAATTGGTGATCACGACGGCCGCGACCATATGCAACACCCACGACACACGCAACCAACTGGCCCAGTTACGCGACAGACACCAGGCGACAACCACCGGCACGGCGGCAATGTAGGCCGTGGCGGCCCAGTTGGCATGAGCCCGCGATAAAAACGCCTGTAACGTCATGAGGAGCAAAACCGGCGCGCAAAAGCAGATCAGCAGCGTCAATTGCGGTTTGAACTGCGGCGGCCAGCGCACCAGCGCCCCCACAAAAGCAATGAACAGCACCGGGCCCAGAATGCCGGCTTGCGCGCCCACAAAGTCCAGCATATCGGCGAGGCTAAACCGCGCCTGAGCCAGCGCCATGTTGTCGGCCACGTGCGTAACGCTGACAAACGCATGGTCTGCGTTCCACAGTATATTTGGCAATATGATGAGAAGCGCCACAACTGCGGCAACCCCCGCACCGCGTGACCCCAGCAAGATGCGCGCCCCACGATCAACCGCAGCCCATACCGCCAGGCCCAGCACAAAGAACAACATGGCGTATTTGCTTAAGGCGCCGAACCCCAGGGCGACACCCAACAAAATCCACAGCCACGTTTTGGGATTAGCGCGCAGACGCACAAGCGCGTAAAGGGCCAATGCCCAGAAGAACAGCAGCGGCGCATCGGTTGAGGCCACAACGCTGGACACACTCACGCCCGGCAAGGCGATGTATGTGACCGCACTCCAGGCACCGACATGTGAATCGAACAGACGCTGTCCGATGCCGAACAACAGCAGCGCTGTACCCGCATGAAACAGCGGCGACGACAGCCGGATGCAGCCCTCACCTTCACCACATACGGCTGTTGTTGCCGCAATGATCCAAGCCAGCAGCGGCGGCTTGGAGTAGTACCCAAATGCCAAGTCCTGCGACCACAGCCAGTACTGCGCTTCGTCCATCGACAGCGGCATTGGGGGCGACGCCAACGCCCACAGACGGAACACTGTAAACGTAAGGATCACGCCAAGGGTGATGGCCCCTGCGCGAGATGGCAGCGCTGCCTCAACCATCTTCGCGATAGAACAAATAACCCATGCCGAGACACATCGCGGTCAGCGCCGGGGCCCAGGCTGCGATCAGGATCGGCAGCGTGGCATTTAGGCCCATCGCATAGGTGAACTGGTTGTAGAAATAGAGCACGAAGCCCGCCCCCACACCGGCGGCCCCCCGCATCGTCCACTCGGCCATGCGCGATTGTGTGGTGAGGAAGAACGACGCCGCCAGCAACACCATGGCGCACAGCAAAGCCGGCGTGGCAATCAGCGAGTGAAAGTACAAGCGATGCGGGCGCGCCGAAAACCCTGCCGCACGCGATGTTTCGATAAACTCGGGCAGATCCCAGAACGACATGGTTTCGGGCGCGGCAAAGCTGTCTTGGACCTGATTGAGCGTGATGGATGTCGCTTGGATGTATTCGGCGTGCCGGATAATATCCTCGCCCGGATGCATCTCAGTGGTGTTTTGCAGATGGAATGCACCGTCGCGCAACTCGCCGGTCGGCGCTTCGACCCGGCGGACAAATTCGCTTTTGGGGCCTGAAACCAAAATCGTAATGCCGCCCAGATCAAGCCCGTTATCTTTTTTGCGGACATCGATGGCATGAACAATGACGACTTCGTTGTCTGAATTTTCGCGCAACCAAAAACCGCTATCGCCGATGTCCAACGCCGTCATGTCGTTGCGCATCAGCCCGTCTTTCATGCGCTCGTAGGTGGCGTAAAAACCCGCAGCAATAGGATTGAAGACCGTCAGGCTGAAAATGCCGATTGCAGCCGCAAGCACCAGGCTGGGGGCCAGCACTTGCCACACCGACACCCCAACGGCGCGGATAATCACCAGCTCATGGCTGCGCGTGAGCTTAAACAGCGCAAACATGACGGCGATCATGACCGCAAAGGGCAGCGTGTCTTGAATGGTGTGCGGGGCCTTCATCAAGGCCATGCCGAACAGCATGAACAGCCCCGCATCATCGGAGCTAACGGTGCGGCGTAGCAGTTCAATGGTATCGAACAGCAAGATCAGCGCCAGAAAGACCGCCAGCACGCCCGCCAGCGTGATCAGGAACTGCGTCCCCAGATAGACCGATAAGGCAGATGCGTAACGGTTCACGAGGGCAACTTCAGTCAGATTGAGTGATGAAAGGAACGCTGATCGACACTATCATAGGCCGCAGTATACATATGCCATCGGTAAAAGTTGGGCAGCTTTCGAAAAAGAACAGCCGATATGGTCAAACTGACAAAAATTTATACGCGCGGCGGCGACAAAGGCGAAACGTCGCTGGGCGGCGGCGCGCGCGTGAAAAAGCACAGCATTCGTGTCGCGGCTTACGGCACTGTGGATGAAGCCAACGCTGCCATTGGTGTGGCGCGCTTAAACATTGCAGGGCTGCCGGCCGCCATCGATGCGGCATTGGCGCTGATACAAAATGACTTGTTTGATCTGGGTGCGGACCTATGCCGCCCGCACGCCGAGGGCGAAACACCCGGCAGTACACTGCGCATCATCCAAACCCAGGTGGACCGGCTGGAACGCGAGATCGACGCCTTCAATGCTGAACTGGCCCCGCTTAATTCCTTCGTCCTGCCGGGTGGTCACCCGGCGGCGGCTCACCTTCATGTGGCGCGCACTGTCGCGCGGCGGGCCGAACGCGAGATCACCCAACTGGCGGACTCGGAGGCCGTGAACCCAGCCGCCGTCGCCTACATCAACCGGCTGTCGGATCACTTGTTCGTGCTGGCCCGGTACGTCAACAAAGTGGCGGGGACGGGTGACGTGCTTTGGGTGCCCGGACAGAGCCGGGAACAGAGCCA
>JAEUKL010000117.1 GCA_016793005.1 Rhodospirillaceae bacterium
TGATTTTGTTCCTGGTGATCGTGGCACCGATCTGGCTGATTTTGCACTACCGCGCAAAAAACATGTCCAACAAGAGCTTGAGTGTTGAAGAACAGCAAACGTTAGATCAAATGGCGCGCGTCGCGGAGAAAATGGAAGCCCGCATGACCGCCCTGGAGCGGATCCTGGAGACAGAAGATCCGCGGTGGAAGGAGAAGGCTTAAATGACACCGAAGGGCACCATCTATCGCGACACCGACCGCGGCAAGATTTCGGGTGTTGTGGCGGGCATCGCCGGCCATTTTGGTTGGAATCTGACCTATACCCGCATCGGCTGGGTCATCGCCACGATCTTCTGGCCCCCGGTCATGATTGCAGCCTACATCCTGATGGCGTGGCTGCTGGACCCGAAGCCCGCAGATGGCATTGTCAGCAGCAGTGCAAGCATGAACAGCAAGCTTGACGATATCGGCCGTGGCTTGGGCCTTACCGGCCGCGCGGACGAACCCTCGCCGATGAAAAACCGCTTTGTCGACGTGCGTGACCGCTTTGCCAGCTTAGAGCAGCGCTTGCGCTCGATGGAAAAAGTTGTGACCAGCCGCGAGTTCCAGATCGACCGCGAACTGCGTAAATCGGGTCAAGTTTAAAACTTAGCCTCCGTTTCTCGTTCTCCATCTTCGATTTCGCCACCGCTTCAAAAACAGCAAGCGGTGAACAGGGGAAGTGTGTGCCATGATTGCCGTCTTCGTCGCCTTAATGGCCATGTTCTTTGGTGTGATCACGGGCAGCCCGACGCAGGCCGCTTCGGTTGTGAAGATCGGCATTGTCGATCTGGGCATCGAACGCGCCGACTATGCCGACCTTGAAAACGTGACGGTGCGCACCATGGCGTTCTGGACGTCGGGCACCGCCGAAGCGCGCAAACAGGACAAAAGCCACCGCAACAATCATGGCGAGGAAATGGTGCGCACCGCCGTGCGCAACTTCCGCGCCATCGACAAGACCACGCCGATCATTGTGTATGTCGCAACCCCGTTCCGGGCCGACCCCGTCACCGGTGCGCTTCAACTCAACCTCGATGATTTGCAGTTTGCTTATGAATGGTTCGCCCATGAAGACGTGAAACTGGTCGGCCAAATGTTCGTGGGCCGCGACACCGAAGACCAGCGCGCGGCTTTGGCAAAGGCAACTGAGCGCGGCCTGGTTGTGATGGCATCGGCCGGCAATGGTCCGCGTTCGAACGCGGTGCCGCCGTACCCGGCCGCCTATGACGACGCGATTTCCATTTCCACCACGGCGCTGACGGAAGAACTGTCGCGCGAAAAAAATCGCAACAGCTATGTGGACTTCTCGGTCGCGCCGAAAGCCATGTCGGCGATCATGTACCGCGCCGACCCGGAAGCCCAAAGCCTGCAAGGCTCCTCGGCCGCCACCGCCGCAGCGTTGGGTATGCTGGCCGCACTGCACGCAAAAGCTCCCGTGCGTGACCGGGCCGATGCGATGGCCATGCTGAGTTGTGTTGCGCGTCCGACGGACTCGGTCGCCAGCGGCAAAGCCTGGGGCAATGGCGTACTGGTTGCGTCCGAGATTGCCGCGAAGATGGCGAATAACAACAACCCCTGCGCCCGTACGGCGTAACGCAAAAAAGCGTCAGGAGATTACGATGAGCCAACAGCACCTCGATCACGAAACGCCGCGCAGACACGGACGCGGCCGCGGAATCGGCACCGTGATTGCGTGTTTTGTTGTCGCCATTGTCGCGGTGTCGATCTTCGACAGCGACGAACATCGGCAGGTGAAGCGGGCTGTCGCCAAAGAAGCCCATGAAACGTTGATGGCGGCGGCTGACAACGCCTCCGAGCGCACCGCACCCGAGAACGACGATGTCATGACTTATAAGGTCAATAAGGGCCACGTTGTGGTGGTCCCCACCACCGGCGACATGGCCATCGACATGAAGGACGAATTGCGCGCACGTACGCAAATCAAAGTGAATGGCAAACGCACCACGATTGACGTGGACGATGAATATTCCGACGACAGCAAGATCAAAATTTCCGTGCCCGCCGCCGAAGCCTGCCGCATCGAACTCAGTGCCGGACTGCTGGAGGTTAAGCGCCTGCCTTGCGCCAATTCCGAGCTTATTGTCCGCTCCGGCAAGATGGACGTAACCGACGTGGGCAAAGCTCATGGCAAGCTGGCCGGCTCC